>NZ_JBHZAV010000001.1:0-133162 GCF_042754445.1 Embleya sp. NPDC059213 | reverse complement strand
CCGGTGCGTGGTGTCGTGCGCCGCGCGAGCCGGCGTCGCGTGCCGACCCACGCCCGCCGGGCGATCGAGGACACGACCTAGGCCCTGCGGGCGATCCGGACGTTCTCCAGCACGCCGAGCGCGTCGGGCACCAGGACGGCGGCGGAGAAGTAGGTGGTGACCAGGTAGGAGATGATCGCCTTCTCGTCGATCCCGGTGAAGCGCACCGACAGGCCCGGCTCGTACTCGTCGGCCAACCCCGTCCGGCGCAGGCCGACCACGCCCTGATCGTCCTCGCCGGTGCGCATCACCAGGATGGAGCTGGTGCTCTCCTTGCTGATCGGGATCTTGCCGCAGGGCAGGATGGGGACCCCGCGCCAGGCCGGGACCAGTTGTCCACCGAGGTCGACATGGTCCGGGTAGAGCCCGCGGGCGTTGAACTCGCGCCCCATCGCCGCGATCGCCTTGGGATGGGCGAGGAAGAACCTGGAGCCGCGACGACGACTGAGCAACTCGTCGAGGTCGTCCGGGGTCGGGGCCCCGGAATGGGACTGCACGCGCTGCGTGAAGTCGACGTTGTGCAACAGGCCGAAGTCGCGGTTGTTGACCAGTTCGTACTCTTGGCGCTCGCGCAACGCCTGGATGGTGAGCCGGAGCTGCTGCTCGGTCTGATCCATCGGCTCGTTGTAGAGGTCGGCGACCCGCGAATGGATCCGCAACACGGTCTGCGCGATCGAGAGTTCGTACTCGCGCGGGTCGAGTGCGTAGTCGACGAAGGAGCCGGGCAGCGCGGGCTCGCCGGTGTGGCCGGCCGACATCGCGATCTCGGCCTCGCCGTGCCGGTTCCGCGGCCGGCGCGACAGCGCGGCGAAGCGATCGAGGTGGGCGCGCAGGTGCGGCGCACCGGCCAGCACGGTGTCGAAGTCGGCGCGGGACAACGTCAGGAGGGTGCCGGCGGTCTCGGCGGTGGCGGTGGACTCCCAGGTGGCGTCGCCGTCCAGCAGTGCGTTCGCGCCGAAGTGCTCGCCGTCGGCGAGTACCCCGACCGCGATTTCGTCACCGTACTCGCCGGCCGACGTCCGGCCGATCCGGCCGTGGGCGATCAGCTGTACCCCCGTGGCCGGCGCACCGCGCTCGACCAGCACCTCACCCGCACGAAAGTCGCGTTGCACGCACCGGCCGGCCAGCGCGGTGAGCACCTGCGCGTCGTCGAAGCCTCGCAGCAGGGCGAGTTCGCCGAGTCCGGCGGGGATCACTCGCACCCGCGAGCCGTCCTGCACGAACCCGACGCGCCCGTCGCCGACGGTGTGGGTCAGCCGTCGGTTGACCCGGTACGTCCCGCCCGCGACCTCCACCCAGGGGAGCACCCTCAACAGCCAACGAGAGGTGATCTCCCGCATCTGGGGCACGGACTTGGTCGTGGTGGCCAGGTTGCGGGCCGCCGCGGTCCCCAGGCTGCCGGGCTGCCCGCTCGGCTCCGACTGCGGGCTGGTGTCCACGGTCATCGACGGATTCTCCTTCATTCGGGCAACAATCGGCACATGTCAACATCACCGGTGACAAAGGAAAAATAGAAGGACATTCGGGCCCTGCGCCCGGGGACAGGAGCACGCTAGCGATCGGCACACCCGAACGGACCCTTGAACCGTTCGTATTACCTCGATGCGGTGATTTCTCGCGCCGGGTGTTTGAAGAGCGCTCCGGTGTGCATCGGCCGACGTCCCACCGGATCGCGGCCGGGTGGGGCGGCTCGGCCGCTGCGGATCCGACTCCGCGAGGCACCGCGAGGCCCGGCGAGCAGCATCTATACCTTCGCTATACCGCCCATAAAGCAGTGCCCGTGAGGCTGTTCCCCGGCAGCGGAACCCGAGCGGAGGGTGGGACGCGATGGAGGGCAACCATCACCTGTTCGGCTGGTCGGACCTGATCTTCTACGACACCCCGAGCCGATGCGCGATCGCGAGCCAGGACGAATTCGCCGCCACCACCCGGCAGTTGCCCGCCGGCTGGCGACGCGACGCGGAAGGCGTATGGACGGTGCTGCGGCCCGAGGACGTGCAACCGCCGCGCCAGGGCTGGAAGATCCACGTCTCGGCCACACTCGACGGCGCACCGCGAACCCTGGACGTCGTCTGGGAGTACTGCGTCGCGCACGGGCTCCCGTTCAAGCACCTGCGGGATCGCCACCTGCAATTGCTGCTGGGTTCCAAGTACGCGCCCAGGTCGTCCGCCGGCAAGGTCGTGGTCCTCTACCCGAGCGACGAAACCCGATGCCGGACGGCCCTCGAAGAGTTGTCCGAGCTGCTGGCCGGCCACCCCGGGCCCTATGTGCTCAGCGATCTGCGCTGGGGGGACGGGCCGTTGCACGTGCGCTACGGCGCGTTCCGGGAGATGTGGGTCCTCGACGAGGACGACGAACTGGTGGCCGCGATCGAACGCCCGGACGGCACCCTGGTGCCCGACCGCCGGCGGCCGGTGTTCGCGGTGCCCGGCTGGGTGTCGATCCCGGACTTCCTGCGCCCGCACCTGGACGCGCGCAACGCCGCCACGGGCACCGACTTCCCCTACCGGATCCGGCGAGCCCTGCACTTCTCCAACGGCGGCGGGGTCTACCTGGCCGAACGAGTGGCCGACGGGCGACGCGTGGTGCTCAAGGAGGCCCGACCGCACGCGGGCCTCGATCGCGCCGGACACGACGCGCGGACCCGGCTGCGGCGCGAGCGGGAGATCCTCGACCACCTCGCCGACATCCCCGAAGTCCCGCGTGTCGAAGCCTACTTCACCGCCTGGGAACACGAATTCCTGGCCCTGGAGGAGCGCGTGGGGGAGGGGCTGTACGCGTGGGCCGGACGCCGGCACGTGCTGTTGCGGCCCGACCCGGGCGAGGACGAGGTGGCCGACTACACCCGGACCGCGCTGCGCCTGCTGGACCGCGTCCGCGACGTCGTGGAGCGCATCCACGCCCGCAGGGTGGGCATCGGCGACCTGCACCCGGGCAACATCCTGGTGGCCGAGGACGGGGCCGTCTCGCTGCTCGACTTCGAGACCGCCTCCCGGGCCGACGAGAGCCACCGCCCCACGATGGGCGCCCAAGGCTTCGCCGCCCCCTGGCACCCGACGGGCGAGGCCAGGGACCGGCACGCGCTCGCCGCGATGCGACTGTGGGCCTTCCTGCCGAACAACCGGGCCTTCCCGCTGAGTCCGACCAAGGTCGAACAGACCATCGCCGCGGTGCTGGAGCGCTTCCCGATACCCGACCCCGACAGCTTCGCCGCCCAGATCCGACGGGACATGGGCGTCGTCGACGGCCGTTGCGAGCAGGTCGCCCCCGACCTGGCCCCGGCCCTCGCGGAGCGACGACGCGCGCTGCTCGGCGAGCCGGCCGACGTCGATCCCGGTGCCGAGGACGCCGACTGGGAAGCGATACGCACCTCGCTGGCCGACGCGATCCGACTCAGTGCCACGCCGGAGCGGCGGGATCGGCTGTTCCCGGGAGACCCGCGCCAATTCCGGGACGGGCCCGCCTCCTTCGCACACGGCGCGGCCGGCGTGTTGTGGGCGTTGACGGTGACCGGACGCGAGTGCCCGGACGAATACGTGGACTGGCTGGTCGCCGCGGTCGACGCCGGCCTGCCCGGCCAACCCGGCTTCCACACCGGCCTGCACGGCACCGCCTACGCCCTCGACCGCCTCGGCCGGCCGGACAGCGCCCGCGAGTTGCTGCCCGCGGCCTACGCGCTCACCGACGACGTACGCGGGATTTCGCTGTTCACCGGCCTGTCCGGAATCGGGCTGAACGCCCTGTACTTCGCCGCCCGGCACCAGGACCCGCAGTCCCGCCGCCAGGCCGAACGCATCGCCGAGCGCGTCGTCGACGCGGTGACCCGCGGTTGGCGAGCGGGCAGCGCGCCTCGACCGGGCCTGATGTACGGCTGGTCCGGCGCCGCGCTGTTCCTGCTGCGTTGCTTCGAGAGCACCGGCGACAAGTCCTACCTGGACCGGGCCGTCGAGGCGCTGGGCCGCGACCTGGACGACTGTGTGGTCGTCGCGGACGGCACGCTCCAGGTGCTCGACCCGGGCCGCCGTACGCTGAGCTACCTGGCCACCGGGAGCGCCGGTATCGCGCTCGTCGCCGACGAGGTGCTGGCGCATCGCGAAGAACCCCGGCTGCGCAGCGCCATCCGCGCCATCGCGGGCGTCTGTCGGCCCGAACTCGCGGTCGAGACACACCTGTTCAACGGCCGCGCGGGACTGATCGGGACCCTGGCACGACTGCGCCGGCACGACCTGGGATTCGACCCGGACCCGGTGCTCGCCGGCCACTTGCGCCGCACCGCCGCCCTCGCACTGTCCTACCGCGGCCGCCTCGCCTTTCCCGGCGAAGGGAGTCTGCGACTGTCCATGGACCTGGCCACCGGCAACGCCGGAGTGCTCCTGGGCCTCACCGCCGCCCTGGATCCCTCCGCCGAGTTGCTCCCCTTTCTCCGTACCGATCTCGGCCGCACGTCGGCCGAGGCATCCCGGTACGGGTCGCCGACCGACCGAGCCGTAGGGGGGAGGTGAACACACATGGCCACGATCCTCGACCTTCAGGAGCTGGAGACCTCGACCGAGGGTTCCGAGCTTCCGGTGAGTCTCGCGAGCTGGCACTGCTGACGTTAGCCGCAGCCGCCACGAGCGCTGTCCGGCAGCAGTTGCGATCTGCTGCCGGGCAGCGTCTCGTCCTCCAGCGTACCCACGGTCCCGGCACCACGACAGGGAGCACAACATGACGACTCCAGGGAAGAACCTGTCCCTGACCCGGATGACGGCCGAGGACTACGACCTGCTCGCCGCGTGGTCCTCCTCGCTCACGGGGGTCTACGCCTCCGCGACGGTCGCCTTCGTCTCCGGCGAGGAACTGCGCGAGCACGCACGCGAAAGCGGCCACACCTACCTGATGGCCACCACCGACGACGGCGAACGCGTCGGCTGTTTCGACTATCGGCAGGTGACCTACCCCGGCAGCTACGAACTGGGCCTGGGAGTCGGCAATCCCGATACCTGGGGCGCCGGCTACGGCGCCGAGGTCGTCGACCTGGCCATCGAACACCTCTTTCACGTGCTGAACGCGCATCGGGTCCAGGGCACCATCGGGCTCTACAACCACCGCATCCTGGGCATGGCGCTGCGCCGAGGGTTCACCGTCGAGGCCCTGATGCGCGACTTCTTCTTCCTCGACGGCGGCTACCAGGACGCGGTGCTGGTGTCGATCCTGCGCGACGACTACTACCGGCGCGACGTCCCGGATCGGCTGGCACCGGCCCGGGACCGACTGCCGCAGGCGGAGCGGGCGGCGGCCATCGAGGCGCTGCGGGCGCATCTGGAAGAGGGGCCCAAGGACCATCTCCTGGAACTGCTCACCCGTCCGCGCCGCGACCCCGCCTCGTCGTGACCGGCCCCCGCGACCCGCGCCGCGTGCCCGGCCCCGACCACGCCCGAGGAGGCGACCGGTGACCCGACACGCCGGCGTGCGACCGCCGGCCCTCGCCCCGGCCGGCTCCGCCGTGATCCGCACCACGGGGCTGCGCAAGACGTTCGGCGACCCGCGTGCGGGCCGCCGCGGTCGCGGCGGCAACGGTCGACCGGCCGTGGTCGAGGCGGTGCGCGGCATCGACCTCACCGTGCACACCGGCGAGATCTTCGGCTTCCTGGGCCCCAACGGCGCGGGCAAGACCACCACGGTGCGGATGCTCACCACACTGCTCACCCCGGACGGCGGCAGCGCCGTCGTGGCCGGCCACGACCTGATCGGCGAACCGGACCTGATCCGGCGCCGGATCGGTTACGTCGGCCAGCACGGCGGGGTCAACCCGATGACCCGGGTACGCGCCAACCTGATCCTCCAGGCCCGCCTGTTCGGCCTGCCCAAGCCCGCCGCCCGGGTGCGTGCCGACGAGATGCTCGACCGCTTCGACCTGGTCGACCTCGCCGATCGACCGGTCGCCACCCTGTCCGGCGGCCAGGCCAGGCGCCTGTCCCTGGCGGTCGGGCTCACCCACGCACCGCAGTTGCTCTTCCTGGACGAGCCCACCCTGGGACTGGATCCCCGCGCCCGGGCCGGCCTGTGGGAGGAGATCCGGCGGCTGCGCGAACTGGGTTCGACCGTCTTCCTCACCACGCACTACCTGGAAGAGGTGGACCACCTCTGCGACCGGCTCGCGATCATCGACGGCGGCCGGCTCGTGGTGGAGGGCACCCCGGGGGAGCTCAAGCGGTCGCTGTCGGCCGATGTGCTGCGCTTGCAACTCCAGGGCGATTCACCCGAGTTGACCTCGCTGCTGAACGAACTGCCGTTGGTCCAGTCGGTGCAGGCGGACGGGCGCACGCTGCGGGTATACGTCAAGGACGGCGAGCACGCGCTGCCGCAGGTGTTGCGGGCGGCGGAGCGGGCCGGGGTGAGCATCGAGGGCGTGGCGCTGGGCAAGCCGAGTCTGGACGACGTGTTCCTGCGGCACACGGGACGGGCGTCGGACGACGCGGGGGATGCCGGCGGCGGCTCGGCCGGTTCGAACGGTCCCGTCGATTCGACCGGTTCCGTTGATGCCGGTGCCGGTGCCGGTGCCGGCGCGGCGATCGGCGAGTCCCGGGAGGCGTCGTGAGGGCCCTGCTGCGCGACACCGCGTCGCTGTACTGGTTCGGGATGCACGAGGCGATGAACAACCGCGCCTGGATCGTGCTCGGCCTGGGCCAACCGGTGATGTGGCTGGTGCTGTTCGGACCGTTGCTCGGCTCGGTGCGCGGTCCCGGACTGGGCACCGACGACGACCAGTTGTCGTTGTTCGTCCCCGGCCTGCTGATGATGGTCGCGCTGTTCGGCAGCATGTTCATGGGACTGGGGCTGCTGGCCAATCTGCGCTGCGGAATGCTGGAACGGCTCGCCGCCACACCGGTCAGTCGATTCGCGCTTCTCACCGGGGCGATCCTGCGCGATGTCACGCTGTTGTTCGCCCAGGCCGTGCTGCTGCTGGCGGTCGGCGCGGCGATGGGGATGCGGGCCGATCCGGCGGGGACCGTACTCACCCTGGGCCTGGTGCTCCTGGTCGGCATGCTCGGCGCGGCCACCTCCTACGGGCTGGCCCTGGTGCTGCGCGAGGAGAGCACCCTGGCCGGTGCGGTCAACGTGCTCACCATGCCGTTGGCCCTGGTCAGCGGACTGCTGTTGCCGATCTCGCTGGCTCCCGGCTGGCTGCACGCGATCGCGCGCGCGGACCCCCTGTACTACGGGGTCGAGGGCGCGCGGCACGCGATGGCGGGCAACCTGGGGGACACCCCCGTGCCGGTCGGGTTCGGCGTCACCGGGACGCTGATCGTGGTCGTCGCGCTGTGGGTGACGCCCAAGTTCCGGAAGGGGATCGTGTGATGTCGCCGGTCGACCCGCCGGCGGGGATACCGCGCCACATCCCACTGCCGCGCGGGCGTCTGCTGCTGATCGGCACCGGCGCCTTCTCGGTGGCCGACCTGCCGGGGTGGGCCGGGCTGCTGCGCGCCTGGTACGGGTGGTCCATCCAACCGTGCCTGACCCACTCGGCGGCCCGGCTGGTCTCCCGCGAGGCGCTCGCGGCGGGAGCCGGTACACCCGTCGCGGGGCCCGAATGGTCGATGACCACCGGCACCACGCCGCACCAGGAACTCGCCGCCTGGGCCGACCTGATCCTGGTCGCCCCCGCCACCACCAACTTCGTCGCCAAGTGCGCCCTGGGCATCCCCGACAACCTGGCCCTGAGCATCGTGAACGGCAGCACCTGCCCGGTGGTCGTCGCCCCGTCGCTGCCGGAAGCGGCGGTGACCCGCCCATCCGTCAAACGCAACCTCGAACTCCTGGCCGAGGAAGGCCACTACGTGGTCCCGACCACCGAGGGCCACGCGATCTCCACCGGGCGGACGGGCGCGGGCGCGATGGCCGACCTGCCCACGATCCTGCGCTTCACGGCGTCGCTCCTGTGACGACGACCCCCGCACACCCACCCCCTCCGGCGGGGTCGGCGGACCGCGTGACCCGGGCGGCTGCCGGGCGACCCGCCTATCCTGCGGCGGCGCGGGGGGACACGGTCGACGACGTGTTCGGGCGTCGGGTACCCGATCCGTATCGGGCGCTGGAGGACAACGCCGAACCGGGGACCCGGGATTGGGCGGCGGCGCAGGATCGGCTGTTCGTCACGCAGCGCCGGCGATGGGGCGATCCGTTCGCCCGTCGGCTGGCCGAGCTGTACGCGGCCGAGTCCGTGATGGTGCCGGTCTGGTACGGGCAACGGCTCTTCCGGATGCGGCACTTCGCGGGCGCCGAGCACGAGGTGTTGTGTACGGCGGCGCCCGGCGAGCCGGAGCGGGTACTGTTCGACCCGGCGGTGCTCGACCCGTCCGGGCGGACCACCCTGGACGCCTGGCAGCCCTCGCGCGACGGCACTTTGGTCGCCTGCCAGTTGTCCGTCGACGGCACCGAGCAGTGCGCGTTGCGGGTCCTGGACACCGCCGGCGGGACCTTCCTCGACGACCGGATCGAGGGCTGCCGGCGCTCACCGATCGCCTGGCTCCCGGGCGCGCGCGGCTTCTACCACACGCGCGGCGCCGAGCGCGGACTGTGGCTGCACCGACTCGGCGACCCGCCCGGCCGGGACCGGCCCATCGTCGGCGACGCGTCGCAGCGGGTGTACGACGTACGCCTGGACGCCACCGGTCGCAGGCTGATCGTCGTGCTCGCCGACGGACCCGGCCGCCCGGACCGACCGATGCTCGCCGACCTGGCCCAGGCTCCGCCCGAACGCCCGTCGCTGCGACCGGTGTTGCCGCCGGGCGTGGCCCGGACGCGAGCCGAGATGGGTCCGGACGGGCGGCTGTACCTGCTCACCGACCTGGACGCGCCGCGCCGCCGGTTGTGCATCGCCGATCCGGCCGATCCGCTGCGCACCCGCGCCGAGTTGATCGCGGAGGACCCGGAGGCGGTACTGACCGGCTTCGCCGTGCTCGACCGGGGCCACCTGCTGGTGCTGCGTACCCGGCAGGCCGTCGGCGAACTCGCGCTGCACCGCGCCGACTCCGGTGCACACGTCCGCGAGGTGGCCCTGCCCGGCGCGGGCACCATCACCGGCCTGTCCGTCCGCCCCGGCGGCCACGAGACCTGGGTCGGCTACACCGACCTGCTCACCCCGCCCACCGCGCTGCGCCACGACGTCCGCACCGGATCGCCCGTCGACCCCACCGCGCCCACCCGGCCCCGCGCCCCGGTGCGCCGAGTTCACTACCGCAGCCCGGACGGGACCGACGTCGGCATGTTCCTGATCACCCCGCCCACCCGCGCCCCGGCCCGCCGCACCACCCCCCGCCCGACCCTGCTCACCGGCTACGGCGGCTTCGGCGTCAGCCTCGCCCCGACCTACCGACCCGACGTGCTCGCCTGGGTCGAGGCCGGCGGCGTCTACGCCATCGCCGCCGTGCGCGGCGGCGGCGAACGCGGCGCGGCCTGGCACCGCGCCGGCATGCGTGAACACAAGCAGAACAGCTTCGACGACTTCCACGCCGCCGCCGAGTGGCTGATCGAGCACGGCTGGACCACCCGGAGCCGGCTCGGCGCGGTCGGCGGTTCGAACGGCGGCCTGCTCGTCGGCGCCGCGTTGACCCAACGCCCGGACCTGTTCCGGGCGATCGTGTGCCTGGGGCCGGTCCTCGACATGGTCCGCTACGAGCGGTTCGGCCTGGGCCGGCTGTGGCGCGCGGAATACGGCAGCAGTGCCGATCCGAACGAGGCGGCGTGGTTGCTCGACTACTCCCCGTATCATCGGGTGCGAACGGGCACCGCCTACCCGGCCGCGCTGTTCGCCGTCTTCGAGGGGGACACCCGGGTGGATCCGGCCCACGCCCGCAAGATGTGCGCGGCGCTGCAACACGCCACCACGTCCACCCGGCCGATCCTGCTGCGCCGCGAACACGGCGCCGGTCACGGCAACCGAGCGGTGAGTCGGATGGTCGCCCTCGACGCCGACACGCTGGCCTTCCTGGCGCACCACCTCGATCCGGCCGACCCGGCGCCGGCCGCCGTCGCGTCGAGGGATCCGGCGGCGACCGGCGTGGACCCGACGAACCCGGAACCGACCGCCCCATGCTGAGGATTGCCCGCCGGACCATGCGCGGCCGGATCTCCGGATCCCTCGGCGCGTTGACCGGGGTGATCCTGTGCGCCGTGCTGACCACGGTGTGGGGCGTGCTGTTCGAGTCCGCGCTGCGCTGGGAGCCCGCCCCGGCCCGACTGGCCGGCACCGACGTGGTGGTCGACGGTGATCCCTGGGCCCGGCTGCACGAACCCGGCGGACGGCAGGCCCAGGTCGTCCTCGGCGAGGAACGCCGAATCCCCGCCCGGGTGTTCGACCGGGTGCGCGCGGTGCCCGGGGCGCGCGCGGTGATCGCCGACCGGCCGGTCTACGCCCAGCTCACCGACCGGGCGGGGCGGCCGATGGTCGGTCCGGACGACACTCCGGCCCGGGGACACGCCTGGTCCACCGCGCCGTTGACCCCGTTCGAGCTGACCGCCGGACAACCTCCGCACGCCTCGGGCGAACTGGTGGTCGAGCGAACGCTGGCCGCCCGAGCGAGTGTTCGCGTCGGCGACCGGGTCGACGTGCTGACCGCCGCCGGCTCTCGCCCGCACCTCGTGGTGGGGCTGGCCGGCCGACCCGGCGCGGCCGGCCTGCCGCGCGAGGCGTCGGTGTTCCTGGCCGCCGAGGAAGCGGCCGAACTCGCGCCTGACGGCGACCTGTTCACGATCGGTGTGCTGGCCGCCCCGGGGGTTTCGACGGCCGAGTTGGCCGGTCGGGTGACGGATGCGCTGCACGCGCCGGACATTCGGGTGGACACCGCCGATCTCCGGGTGTTGCGCGGTTCGGCGATCGGGGCGGCGGAGGATCACGACGCGGTCGAGGGACGAGACTTCGCGCTCGCGGTCTCGGCGTCCTTCGGGTCCGCGGCGGCGGTGTTCGCGATGTTCGTGATCACCGGTCCGCTGCTCGTTTCGGTCGCCCGGCGGCGGCGCGAGATCGCGCTGCTGCGGGCGGTCGGCGCGACGGCCGGGCAGATCCGCCGAATGATCGCGGGCGAGGCGCTGATCCTGACCGCGGTCGGGGTGGCGCTCGGCGCGACCATCGGCCTGGCGAGCTGCGGTCGGGTGGCCGAACTCTTCCGCCGCGCGGGCGTGTTGCCCGACCGCCTGGAGGTGACCCGGGGTCCGCTGCCGGTCCTTGCCGCACTGCTCCTGGGCCTGCTCGGAACCCAGCTCGCCGCGCTGTTCGCCGCGTTTCGTGCCGCGCGGATCAAGCCCGCCGAGGCGCTGCGCGAGGCCGCGCTGCGGCGTCCGCGCGGATCGATCCTGCGGATCGTGGCGGGCGTGCTGGTCGCGGCGGTGGGCGGGGTGCTGGTGGCGCGCTCGGTACGGTCGGGGAACGAGCCTTCGGTGCCGGAACTGTTCGCCCAGGTCGCCGTGTTGCTGGCCGCCGCCGCCCTGGTCGGCCCGTTGCTGATGCGGGTGATGGTGCGTCCGATCGGCGCGTGCGCCGCGCGGTTGGGCGGATCGGCGGGTCGGCTGGCGCGCGCGTCGTTGTCCGCCGACACCCGGGCGCTGTCCTCGATGGTGGTGCCGCCGGCCGTGATCATCGCGTTGACCGGCACGGTCGTGCTGAGCGGGGTGACGCTGGAGGACGAGGGCGCCCGGCAGACCCGGGCCCGGCTGGTCGCCGATCGGGTGTTGGTGGCGGAGGGTGCACGCGGGCTGCCGTTCGAGGTGGCGCGGCGGGCGCGGACGCTGCCCGGGGTCGTCGCCGTCACGCCCATGGTGGGCACCGACGTGGTGGTGCGGCACGGCAGTGCGGTGGGCGATCTGCTGGACCGGGTCCCGGCGCGCGGGCTCGACCCGGGCGGGTCGGCCGCGACGTTGGATCCCGGCGTGCGCGAGGGGTCGCCGGCGGAGTTGGTCGGGGACGCGGTCGCGGTTTCCCGGGACAAGGCGAACGCGTACGGCTGGCGGGTCGGCGACCGGGTGGAGGTGACCTTCGGCGACGGGTCGCCGGCGATGTTGCGGGTGGTCGCGGTGTACGAGCGGTCGCTGGGCTTCGCCGACCTGCTGCTGCCCCGGGAGTCGGTGGCGCGGCACGTGGACGACGCGCTGGACGAGGAGGTGCTGGTGGCGACCGCGCCGGGCCCGGCCGGCGCCGGCGCGCGAGCCGCACTGGACGAACTGGCGCACGAGTTCCCGACGGTGCGCGCGCTCGATCGGGACCGGGCGGCCGAACGGGCGCACGTGGTGGCCGCGTTCGACACCAGGGGCCGCTACCTGCTCCTGGGCTCGCTGATCGCGTTCGCCGCCGCCGGCACCGTCACCGCGTCGTTCACCAGGGCCGCCGGGCGGGGCCGCGAACTGGCGCTGCTGCGTCTGCTCGGCGCCACACGCGGACAGATGTTGCGGATGGTGGGCCTGGAATGGGTCGCGGTGTCGGTGTCGGCCGGCGTGCTGGGGGCGGGAGTCGCCGCCGTGCCGTTGGCCGGGTTCAGCGACGGGGCCACGGGGGACCCGTGGCCGTCGACTCCCCTGCCGGTGCTGTCGGGCGTCCTGGTGGCCGGCGCGCTGCTGGTGCTGCTGTCCCAGGCGTTCCCGGCGGCCTGCGTGCTGCGGGCCGATCCGCTTACGGCCGAGCAGAGCGAATAGCAGGCCGACATCGTTTCGTCGGGACTTCCCAGAGGGGTCTGCTGTTCCCCGTTACGCCGGCGAAGACGGTCACCAACTCGCCGGCGAGAATTCGCTCCTGCAGTCGGCGCAACATCTGCGAGGGCTCCAGACCCATCTCCTTGGCCAACAGGACCCGAATCGAATCGTAGGCCGCCAACGCTTCCCCCTGCCGTCCGGAAAGGTGCAAAGCCTGAATCTGATACACCCTCAGATATTCATGGAACGGATGATTCCGAATAGCTTCCGTGCAGGCATTTATTACCGTCGAGTAGTTTCCTGCGGCGGTCTCCAACTCCAGCCACTCCTGAATGATGGCCAGCCGAATCTCTTCCAGGTGAACTGATTCGGCATATATGGCGGGCATCGAGAGCAGATCCGCCAGGGCGGGACCGCGCCAATGTATTAGTGCGGCCCGGAAAAGATCCGCCGCCTGCCTGGTGTCGCCGCAGGCGCGCACCGATCGGGCGGTGCGCACCTGCTCCTCGAACCGGTCGAGGTCCAACTCGCCGCCCTGCAACGCGATCAGGTAGCCGGACGGTTCGCGCAACAGCCGCCCCGGCGCCCCCAGCCGGGTCAGCAGCTTCCGCAGGTGCCAGATGTAGACCTGGATGTTCTTGGCGGCGCTGCGCGGCGGCCCTTCGTCCCACAGCGCCTCCACCAGTCGATCGACCGAAACCGGGCTGCCGCGATGACAGGCCAGTAAGGCGAGCAGGATGCGCTGCTTGCACGAACCGATCCGGACGGCGCCGCCGTCGGCGTATATCTGGACCGGCCCGAGAATTCGAACCTCCATGGATGCCCCCGTTCCCATCGACCTGCCGAGATCGCCGAGATATCGATCAAGGAAGTCGATCAACGACATTTTTGCTGCTCGGCATATGGCTCAGCCTCTGGGACCGTACGCACGCGGGGCGCTCGCCGTCAACAGAACCCGTCCTTCGATGTGGTAAAGCCGCGAGGCGGTGATCACCGACCATTTGCGAATTGCGGATATCGGCAATGCGCATGTATTTTCCGCGACCGTCTAGTGAAGATCGCCGGCACCTGCGCAAAACAATCACCGAGGCGTTCGGCGCTGCTCCTCGGTACCACCCGCGCCCGTCGTCACACGCACACACCCACCCGTCGGGACAGTGCACATCGTGCACCGCCGGTCGAGCGGGCGAGGGTCTCCCGGATCGCCCCGCGCAGCCGCTCCGCCGACCGACTCGCGGTCGGGGACTGGTAGTTTCGCCTACGCGCGGTCGGCCATCGTTGTCACCACGGCCGCCGAAAAGGCTGTCCTGCCGAGCACGGGGGCTGGACCGGTGGACCGGACGGGAGCCTGTCGTGACCACGGCACTGATCATCGGCGACATCCAGCAGGGCATCACGAGCGGCTACCCGTTCGCCAAGCGGGTCGTGCCACCGCTCACCGAACTGCTGCCACGTGCCCGCGCGGCCGGTGTCCTGGTGGTGTTCGTGCACTTCGCCCTCCGGGCCAACGGGCGCGACCTGCCGCCGGGCAACGCCCTCCTCAGGACGTTCCACGAAGCCGGGGACACCTTCCACGAGGGCTCGGCCGGAACCGGGATCGCGCTGCCGGTCGCGGCCGAGGACGTCGTCGTGGTGAAACGCCGGGCCAGTGCGTTCGCCGGCACCGATCTCGACCTCGTGCTCCGCGCGGGCGGCGTCGACACCCTCGCGATCGCCGGAGTCGCAACCGGCGCGATGGTGGCCGCGACGTGCTACGACGCGGCGGACCGTGACTACCGGGTGACCGTCCTGCGCGACGGCTGCGCCGACGGTGACGCGGCCATCCACGAATTCTTCATGGACGCGGTCTTCCCCAGCCGGGGATTCGAGGTCGTAACCTGCGCCGATTGGCCGCTGCGCCCCGCTCCTTCGGCGACAGCGGGAGCCGGCGCAGTCTAGGCCGATCGCGAACGCGATGCCGGGCCCGTCGAGCGGCCGACGCGACGGCGGGCTACCGGAAGGGCCGACGCCGACGCTCGTGGCCGACCCATCCGGGCCCGTGGGACCGCGGCTGGAACGCCACGGGGGAGGTGCGGGCGCCTTCCGCTTCCGCGGGACTGGGCGAGTGAGGTACGCGGGCGCGGTTCACCGGACGGGTTCGCCGGATCACCGGGCTCGGTCAGATCACCAGGCTCAGCAGCGCCGCGACCGCGAAGCCCGCGATCGACAGGACGGTTTCCAGGACCGTCCACGACTTGAGGGTGTCGCGCTCCGAGATGCCGAAGTACTTGGCGACCATCCAGAACCCGCCGTCGTTGACGTGCGAGGCGAAGATCGAGCCTGCCGAGATCGCCATGATGATCAGGGCGAGGTGGGCCTGCGACATGTCCTGACCCTCGACCAGCGGCACCACGATGCCCGAGGTGGCGACGATGGCGACGGTCGCCGAACCCTGGGCGACGCGCAGCACGACCGAGATCAGCCACGCGAGGACGATGACCGGGAGGCCGACGTTGTCGAAGGTCGTCGCGAGCGCGTTGGCGATACCGGACGCCTTGAGGACCGCGCCGAAGACCCCGCCCGCGCCCACGACCAGCAGGATGTTGCCGACCGGCTTGAGCGAAGCGGTCGACACCGTTTCGAGGGACTTGCGGGACCAGCCCCGGCGGATGCCCAGCAGGTAGTACGCGAGGAACAGCGCGATCGTCAGGGCGACGAAGGGGTTGCCGAAGAACTCGATGACCGAACGCCCGGTCGACGGGTCGAAGGCGATCGAGGAGAACGTCGCACCCAGGATCAGGATGAGCGGCGTGCCGATGATGGCGAGGACCGTACCGAGGGCGACGGGCTTCTCGGGCGGCTTGATGCCCGAGGCGGCCTGCTCGGCGGCGACCGCGGCCTTCGCCTCCGCGGCGGCCTCGACCATGTCGTGCGGGACGTCGACGAAGATGCGCTTGCCGATCCACGCGGCGTACGCCCAGGCCGCCAGCACGGCGGGGATGCCCACGACGACGCCCATCAGGATGACCCAGCCGAGCGAGACGTCGAACAGACCCGCGGCGGCCACGGGGCCGGGGTGCGGCGGCAGGAACGCGTGGGTCATCGACAGACCGGCCAGCAGGGGCATCGCGTACAACAGGATCGACTTGCCGGAGCGCTTGGCGGCGGCGTAGACGATCGGCGCCAGCACGAAGATGCCGACGTCGAAGAAGACCGGGATACCGAAGATGAGGCCGGTCAGACCCATCGCGAGCGGCGCGCGCTTCTCGCCGAAGAGGTTCAGCAGGCGCGTGCTGAGCACCTCGGCGCCGCCGGACACCTCCAGGATCGCGCCGAGCATCGTGCCCAGCCCGATGATGATCGCCACATGGCCGAGAATGCCGCCCATGCCCGACTCGATGACCGAGACGGCGGCGGACTTCTGGACGGTACCGAAGAGCTCGGTGACGGACAGGCCCGCGCCGAGGCCGACGGCTATGGAGACCGCGAGCAGCGCGACGAAGGGCTGGAGCCTGATCTTGATGATCAGGTAGAGCAGGAGGGCGATGCCGAGCGTCGCGACGGTCAGCAGGGCGGCCGTGCCGTCGAACAGGAGGAGCAGACCGCCGGTGTGCGGTGGGGTCTTCGGGGGCGGCGTCGAAGCCGGCAGCGTGAGCAGCACGGAGTGAACCTCATGGTTTCCGGACGCGTTGGGGCAAGGGGGGACCGCGGCACGGCGCCATGGGGGAGCAGAGCGCCGTGCCTTGGGGGACGAACGGGAGGATACGGGGCAAGGGGTCTCAGCCGAGAACGGCCAGCGCGTCGATCTCGATGAGCAGACCCGCGGGAAGGCCGACGTACACGGTGGTACGGGCGGAGGCGGGGGCGGTCAGGCCCTGCTCCTCGAAGTACGCGTTGTAGATCGCGTTCATTTCGGCGAAGTGGCCGGTGTCGGTCAGGTAGACGCGCATCATCATCACGTCGTCCCAGCTCGCGCCGCCCTCCTCCAGGATCGCCTTGACGTTGGCGAAGGTCTGGAGGGTCTGCTCGCGCAGGGTCGGGCCGGCGGGGGTGGGTGCCTGGCCTTCGACGGCCGGGAGGAAGCCGACCTGGCCGGCGACCTGGAGGATGTTGCCCTTGCGCACACCGTGGGAGAACTTGGCGGGCGGCGCGGTGTGGGTGGCGGGGGTGATCGCGATCTTTTCGAGCTTGTCGGTCATCGGCGTGCCTTCTCGGTGGGGGTGGTGATCGCGCTGCGATCGTGGTGGTCGTGTGGCGGCCGTACTGCGGTCGCACCGCGGTCCGGCCGCGATCACACGATGGTCGTGCGGTGACCGGGCGGTCATCGTGGGGGATGGGCGGTACCCGAGTACTCCCGCGTGATGGCGTCGGCGGTGCGGCGTACCAGCGGGAGCAGGGCCAGGAGTTCCTCGGCGGTGACGACGACATTCGGCGCGGAGACCGACATGGCGGCGACGACCAGTCCGTCCGCACCGCGAACAGGGGCCGCGATGCAGTTGATGGACTCCTCGTGGCCACCCAGGTCGGTGGCCCAGCCCTGTTCGCGGACGGTCGCCAGTTCCCGGAGGAACGCGCCGGCGTTCGGTATCGAACGGGACGTGTACATGGGGTATTCGAGCTTCTCGGCGACGGCGCGCCGTTCGGGCTCGGGCAGGTCGCCGAGGAGCAGCTTGGCGACGGCGGCGACGGTGATCGCGACCGGTTTGCCGACCCGCGAGTACATCCGTACCGGGTAGCGGCTCTCGACCTTGTCGATGTAGAGGACCTCGTGCTCCTCGTACACCGCGAGGTGCACGGTGTGCCCGCACTGCTCGTTGAGCGCGACCAGGTGCGGATGCGCGATCTCGCGGACATCGAGGTTCTCGACGGCCTCCTGGGCGAGTGCGAACAGGCGCGCGCCGAGGCGGTAGCGCTGGTCCTGCTGGCGATAGACGAGGCCGTGCTCGTGCAGGGTGCGGAGCAGGCGCAGCGCGGTGGACTTGTGGACGCCGAGGCGCTCGGCGACCTGTCCGAGGTCGGCGGGCCCCTGGGCCAGCAGCGGCAGGATGCTCAGGGCTCGGTCGACGGTCTGGCTCATGGGGTGCATACCTCCTGGTCCGCCCCGGTGGCGGTGGCGTGGGCCTGGGTCCAGCCGGGGCCGAGACGCAGTCTGCCCCAGGCCCCGTCGTCGAGGTCGGCCAAGCGGTCGGCCACGGCGCGCGGCGGCGGGACGGCGAGGTCGCCCGCGACGGTGAGTGCGGCGGCGGCCATGAGGTGGCCGTGGCGGATGCGCCGGCGTACCGGAAGGCCCCGCAGGGTCGCGGAGAGGAACCCGGCCGCGAAGGCGTCGCCCGCACCGACCGGGGCGGCGATGTCGACGGTGAGGGCCGGTACGAAGACCGACGGTCCGTCGTCGGTGAACACGGTGGCGCCCGCGCCGCCCTGCTTGACGACGACCACGCCCGGCTCGGGGAGCGCGGCCCGAATCGCGTGCGCGCCGCGGATGTTCCACGCGGCCTCGGCCTCGTCCTCCCCGACGAATACCAGGTCGGCGCCGCGGGCCAGATCGAGCAGGACGGCGGGTCCGGCGGCCACGCTCCCGCGCTCGTCCCAGAGGTTCACGCGGTAGTTGACGTCGAAGGAGACGAGCGGCCGACCGGGCCGGCGGCGGGTCGCCTCGGCCAGGAGCGCGAGGCAGTCGTCGGAGAGGGCGGCGGTGATGCCCGAGACGTGCAGGACGCGTCCCGACCACAGGTCGCGGTCGGGGATGAGGCGGGGGGACATGGCGGAGGCCGCAGAGCCGGCGCGGTAGTAGAGGACTTCGGCGACGGGTTCGGCGATCGGGTCCGCGATGGGTTCGGCCGCGGTGACGACCGCGACGGCGGCGGGTACGACCGCGGCCGTCGCCGCGGTGTCCGGCGTGGCCCGGTCGCCGTCCCCGGTGGCCCGCTCGCCCGCCGTACGGAAGTAGATGCCGGTCGGCCGGAGCGGGTCGCGCTGGACGGCCGACGTGTCGACCCCGTACGCCGCGATCGCCGCGACGAGGTGGTCGCCGAATCCGTCGGAGCCGACCCGGCTGAGCCAGCGCGTGCGGTGCCCGGCCGCGGCCAGCGCGCACGCCACATTGGACTCGGCGCCGCCTATGCCGCGCTCGAAGGACGGAACATCGGCGAGGCGGCCGGGGCGTGAGGGCAGGAACGTGACCATGGACTCGCCAAGGCAGACGACGTCGACGGTTCCCGGTGCAGTCACGCTCACGATTGCTCGAACTCCCGGTTCATCGGTTCGTCATGCTCGTCAAGAGCATCGGGGCATAAAGGATGTAAAGAACAGCAAGGACAGCAAGAGCGGCAAGGACATCGAGTCCGCTAAGACCATCGAGGACATCGAGGACATCGAGGACATCGAGGACGCCAGGATCGTCGAGCGGTCGCCGCCGTCTCGCCGACGGCCGCGTGACGCCGACCATTGACCCGGCGTTGGCTCGGATGTTAGACAACGCCGAGCGATATACGCAATGGGCGTTGCACAGGATGCAACGATGATGTCAGGAGGCTCCCATGGCTGCCGACAACGCGGTCGGCCGGCTCGCCGGGCTCGCGGACGAGCGTGTCGACCACCGCTTCAAGGCCCTGCCACCGGACGCCGAGGGCCTGACCGTCGGCGAGCTGGCCGCCGAGCGCCGCAACCTCTTCACCGGCGGCTTCACCACACCGGTCCTGGCCCTGTCCGCCGAATCCGTCGAGCACAACCTGGCCCTGATGGAGACGTACGCGCAGCGGCACGGCCTGGCCTTCGCCCCGCACGGCAAGACGTCGATGGCCCCGCGGTTGTTCGCCCGCCAACTCGAACACGGCGCGTGGGGCATCACCGTGGCCGTCCCGCACCAGGCGCGCGTGGCCCGCGCGTTCGGCGTCTCGCGCATCTTCCTCGCCAACGAGGTGGTGGACGCGCCGGCGCTGCGCTGGTTGGCCGGGGAACTCGACGCGGACCCGGACTTCCGCTTCCTCTGCTACGTCGACTCCGTGCGCGGCGTCGAATTGATGGACGCCGCCCTGCGTGCCGCCGAGGCCCGTCGCCCGCTCGACGTGGTCGTCGAACTCGCGGCCGGCGAGGGCGCCCGCACCGGAGCCCGCACCGAGAGCGAGTGCGCCGAGATCGCCGACGCGGTCGCCGCCTCCCCGGTGCTGCGCCTGGTGGGCGTCGCCGGCTACGAGGGCGAGGTGCCGCAGGCCGACGGCGACCGGGTGCGCACCTGGCTGCGCCGACTGACGTCCCTGGCCGCCGACTTCGACAGGCAGGGCTGCTTCGAGCAGCTCGACGAGATCGTGGTCAGCGCGGGTGGAAGCGCCTGGTTCGACGCGGTGGCCGACATCTTCGCCGAGCTTCCCGAGCTGTCCCGCCCGGTCCTGAAACTGCTGCGCTCCGGAGCGTATGTCTCGCACGACGACGGCCACTACCGGCACCTCACGCCGTTCAACCGGGTCCCCGACGAAGGCGCCCTCCAGCCGGCCTTCCGCCTGTGGGCCCAGGTCGTCTCCCGTCCGTCCCCCACGCAGGCGTTCGTCAACGCCGGCAAGCGCGACGCCGCATACGACCTCGACCTGCCCGAGGCACACGTCGTGCGTTCCGCGCGCGACGGCTCGGTGCGCCCCGCCACCGGCATCACCGTCTCCGGCCTCTCCGACCAGCACGGCTGGGTCACCACCGACGCGGGCGCCGAGCTGGAGGTCGGCGACTGGCTCGGCATGGGCTTGTCGCACCCCTGCACGTCCTTCGACAAATGGCAGTTGATCCCGTTGGTGGCAGCCGACGGCACCGTGACCGACTACATCCGCACCCTGTTCTAGGAGCCGTCGCATGGACCTCGTCATTCGCGATGCACGCGTCGTCGACGGCGCCGGTGGTGCGTCCTACCGGGCCGATGTGGGTCTGGACGGCGGCCGGATCAGCGAGATTCGGCGGGCGGGCGGCCCCCGGCTCTCCGGTCGGCGCACCCTGGACGCGGGCGGCCTCGCGCTCTCGCCCGGCTTCATCGACATGCACGCGCACAGCGACCTCGCCTTGCTGCGCGACCCCGATCACCGCGCCAAGGCCGCTCAGGGCGTGACGCTCGAAGTCCTGGGCCAGGACGGGCTGTCGTACGCCCCCGTCGACGACCGCACGCTCGCCGAGGTGCGCAGGTCGATCACCGGCTGGAACGGCGACGGCTCCGACATCGACTTCGACTGGCGCACCGTCGGCGGCTACCTCGACCGCCTCGACCGGAACTTCGGCGGACAGGGCATCGCGGTCAACGCGGCATACCTCATCCCGCAGGGCACACTCCGCATGTACGCCATGGGTTGGGACGACCGCCCCGCGACCGACACCGAACTCGCCCGGATGAAACGGCTCGTCGCCGAGGGCATGGAACAGGGCGCGGTCGGCATGTCGTCCGGACTCACCTACACGCCCGGCATGTACGCGGACGACGCCGAACTCACCGAACTGTGCCGCGTCGTCGCCCGATACGACGGCTACTACTGCCCGCACCACCGCTCGTACGGAGCCGGGGCGTTGCAGGCGTACGAGGAGATGGTGCACCTCACCAAGGCGGCCGGCTGCGCGCTCCACCTCGCCCACGCCACCATGAACTTCGGCGTGAACAAGGGCAGGGCCCCCGATCTCCTGGCCCTGCTCGACTCCGCCCTGGACGACGGCTGCGACATCTCGCTCGACACGTATCCCTACACCCCCGGCTGTACGACGCTCGTTGCCGTGCTGCCGAGTTGGGCGAGCGAAGGCGGTCCCGAGTCGACCCTGGCCCGCCTCCGGGACGACGCCACCGCCGCGAAGATCCGCCACCACCTGGAGGAGATCGGCTCGGACGGTTGCCACGGTGTCCCCATCGAGTGGGACACGATCGAGATGTCCGGCATCTCCGAACCGGGCCTTGCGGACTACGTGGGCAAGACGGTCGCCCGCAGCGCGATCGAGCGCGGCGAGGAGCCGTGGGTCACCGCCCGACGCCTGCTCGTCGACGACCGACTCGGCTCGACGATCCTCCAACACGTCGGCCACGAGGAGAACGTCCGGCAGATCATGCGCCACCGGATCCACACCGGCGGCAGCGACGGAATCCTGCAAGGAGACAAGCCACACCCGCGCGCGTACGGCACCTTCCCGCAGTACCTGGGCCGCTACGTCCGGGAGTTGGGGATCCTGAGCCTGGAAGAGTGCGTGGCGCACCTGACTTCGCGCCCGGCGGCCCGACTGCGCCTGTCCGACCGGGGTTTGGTCCGCGAGGGATACCGCGCCGACCTGGTCCTCTTCGACCCGGACACGGTCGCGGCCGGCTCGACGTTCGAAAACCCGCGCACCCTGCCCGTCGGCATCCCACACGTCCTGATCGACGGCCGATTCGTCATCGAGGACGGCCACCGCACGAACGTCCTCGCGGGCAAGGCAATCCGCCGGACGACCATGGCTTAGCCCGGGGGCCGACGGGGCCGAGGCCGCGCCGCCGCGATCGACTCGGTCGAAGCGCCGTCGCGCGGGCCCTTGACTTTCCCATCGGGAAAGTAGGACTCTTACTTTCCCGATGGGAAAGTGAGGTTCCGTCATGACGAACACCGCTCCGGAGCAGGCCCGTGCCGCGCTGGATGCCGTCGACCGTGCCCGGCGCCAGGTGGCCGACCAGGTCGGTCTGCCGCGCGGCTACTGGTGGGTGATGGCGGCCGGCTGGCTCGGGTTGGGTGTGCTCGGCAGCGTGTCGCCGTGGCTGGGCGGGACCGCGGCCGCGGTTTTCGGCGCCGGGCACGGGACGCTCGCGTCCCGTCTGCTGGCCGGCCGTCGGCGCACGGACGGATTGCGGGTCAGCGCGGCCGTCGCCGGGCGTCGCACCCCCGTGGTCGTGGTCGGCATGTTGGTCGGGCTCGTCGGCGTCACCGTCCTGGCCGCTCTCGCGCTGCACGCCGACGGCGCCGAGCACGCCAGTATCTGGGCGGCGGTACTGGTCGCGGCCGTCATCGGCTTCGGCGGACCGGACATCCTGCGCGTCCTGCGCCGTTGGGCGCGGGCATGACGAAGGCACGGTTCGACGAGCTGATCCACCCCAGCACCCGGCTGACGCTGGTGGCGACCCTGGCGGCGGCCGACTGGGCGGAGTTCGCCTTTCTCAAGGAGCAGTTGGGGTTGTCGGAATCGGCGCTGTCCAAGCAACTCGCCACTCTGGAGGAAGCCGGGTACGTGGCCACGGAGCGCCGCCCGAGCGGCGGCCGCCGCAAGGTGCGTGCCCGCCTGACCACCGCCGGCCGGGACGCCTTCGACGGCCACGTC
Source organism: Embleya sp. NPDC059213 (assembly GCF_042754445.1). Taxonomy (NCBI): domain Bacteria; kingdom Bacillati; phylum Actinomycetota; class Actinomycetes; order Kitasatosporales; family Streptomycetaceae; genus Embleya; species Embleya sp. NPDC059213. The sequence goes on along the minus strand of NZ_JBHZAV010000001.1, from coordinate 110,181 downwards.
GCGGCACTCCAGGCCATCGTCACCGGCGCCACCACCCCCGCCGAAAGCCCCGCAGCCCGGTCCTGAGGCGGGCGCCGGGGCCGAGCCTGCGGGGCTGATCCGACGGGAGACGAGTTCGGGCGTCCCGGATCCCATGGGCCGGCCGTGCAGGGGGCGGGGCCGAAGTCAGTGGTTGCCGGCGGCGTGTGGTGGCGGGGGACTGTGCCGTCGGTGCCATGGGCGGCGGGACGGGGGCTTGGCATCCGGGGCGGCGGGGGCGGTGATGCGGGCCCGGGCGATCAGTTCCAGCGTGATCGCGGTGGCGACGGCTTGTACGGCCATCAGGGCGACGAGGACGAAGAGTTGCACCGCGCCGGCCGTGATCGGGTCGGCCCCGCCGAGCAGCATGCCGACGAATGCGCCCGGCAGGGTGACCAGGCCCACGGTGCGGGTCTGGTCCAGACCGGGGACGAGTGCCTCCGAGGCGGCCGGGCGGGCGATCTCGATTCTGGCGTCCCGTTCGAGCATGCCCAGTGCGAGGGCGGCCTCGACCTCGCCGTGACGCAGTCGCAGCACCGCCAGGCTCTGTCGGCCGGCCAGGACGGTCGCGGTGAGCGCGCCGCCGATGAGGATTCCGGTGATCGGGATGAGGGTGATGCCGCGGGGCGGGACGAGGCCGGTCGCCAGGAGCAGCCCGACGAGGGGCAGCACACCCGCGGCGATGGGGACGGCCGTCCACCACCACGTGCGGTCGGGGGTGATTCTGCGACCCGCGGTGCGCACGGCGACCGCGAACATCACGAACAGGAAGGCCGGAAGGCCCGCGGGCGCATGCGCCAACCAGCCGATGGCGGCGGAGACGGCCGCGAGTTGGAGGGCGGCCCGGATGCCCGCGAAGAGCACCTCCCTGGCCCGGCCGGCGTCCTGATCGGGTGACAGGCGGCACACCGCGACCACGGTGACGGCGGCGGCGAGCAGCAGCGCCAGGACCCAGCCGAGGGCCGCGTCGACGGGCAGCAGGGCGGCCGAGGCCGAGTTCATGGGATCACCGTAGTACCGATCACCGAACCCCCTGCCGCGGCTGCCCGCTCGGACACGACGGCCGCCCCGGGTCGGCTACGTGGCCGCGGCGACGGCCGGCCCGGCCGCCCGGCGGTCGAGGGCGGCGGTGAACGCGCGCAGGAGCAACGCGGCGGTGGCGGCGAGTCCGGCGAGCAGGCCGAGCCACAGGCCGAGGGCGTCCCCGCCGAACCCGAACGCGAACAGGCACGACGCGGGCAGGCCGATCGCCCAGTAGCCGACGAGCGTGACGCGGAAGCCGGTTCGGGTGTCGTCGAGGCCGCGCAGGAGTCCGACGCCGATGTTCTGCGCGCAGTCGAAGAACTGCAGGACGGCGGCGACGACCAGCAGCCGGGTGGCGATCGTGCGGGCGTCGCCGGCGGAGGAGTCCAGGAACGGGGCGAGGACCAGGTGCGGGAGCGCCAGGTACACGACGCCGACCGCGGCCATCACGCACGCCGCGCAGCCGAGCGCGGTGCGCATCAGGCGGCGGGCACGGGCGAGTTCGCCGAGGGTGATCTCGCGGCTGACGTTGATCGACGCGGCGTGGGAGAGGCCGACGGCGACCTGGAAGACGATGTACACCAGTTGGTTGACCGCAGTGTGGGCGGCGAGGGCGGCGGGCCCGAACGATCCGGCCATCAAGGCGGTGAAGAAGAAGAACCCGGCCTCGGAGCCGTAGGTAGCGGCGATCGGCACGCCCAGTCCGACCAGGCGCCGCACGGCGACGCGGTCCGCCTTGGCGGGGTTCAGGGCCAGCAGCGGCGCGAGTTCGCGATCGCGGCGGGCGGCGGCGTACAGGGCCAGGAAGGTCAGGAAGTAGACCCCCGACGTCGCGGCGCCGATCCCGACCAGCCCGGCCTCGGGCAGGATCCAGGTGCCGTGCACGAGGGCCCAGTTCAATCCCGCGTTGACGGCGACGGAGGCGAGCGTGATGCGCAGGAGCGCCTGGGGACGGCGCATGCCGACCGTGAACTGGCGCACCGCCTGGAACCACAGGCACGGCAACAGACCGGGGGCGAGGGCGGCGAGCATGTGCTGCGCGCGGCGGGCGACGTCGTGGTCCTGGCCGAGCACCGGAAGCGCCTGACCGACGCCGAGCATCAGCACCGCGCCGATCAGGCCCGCGCCGGTGGCGACGGCCATGGCGGCGCGTACGACGCCGCGCACCTCCTCGCGCGCGGCGTCCGCCGTCCCGGGTTCGCCCGCCCCGGCGTCCGCGGTGCCCGGCGTGGTCGGGCCCGCGGCGTCGGCGGCGCGCTCGGCCCGCGCGGCGGCCGCGGCGACCTGGTTGCCGACGGAGGTGACCAAGCCCACGCCCATGGTGCGCACCTGGTTGAACACGACGATCGCCAGTCCGCCTGCCGCGAGTTCCTCGGTGCCGAGCAGGCCCATCATCACGGTGTCGGTGGTGGTCAGCGCGACCTGGGCGAGTTGGGTGAGGATCAGCGGGACCGCGAGCACGGCCAGGGCGCGGCCGTCGCGGAGGAAGGTCGTGGACATCGTGCGCAGCGGCTCCTCGGGATCGGGCAGGGCACCGTAGCAGTCGAGTTCCACGCCGTCGGAGCGCGGTCGTGCGGGCGACCGCGAACACGGTGCGCTACCGTCTGCGGTCTTGCGCTGTCAGTCGAAATTAGGATAGGCACACCTAATCCAACTGTGCCGGACCGAAGAACGAGGACGCACCGTGTACGTGAACAGGCGCCAAGTGCTGATGACCGCCGGCGGACTCGGGGCGGCAACCCTCGTCGGATGCTCGTCCCAGAGCGGCGGCGCCCCGGCGCCGCAGACCACCGGCGGCACCCCGAAGAAGGGCGGCACGCTTCGCGTCGGCGCGCTGGGCCGGGCCGGGGCGATCACCCGCGACCCGCACGGCACGCAGAGCAACGAGAGCGACTACCTGGTCCTGTCCCTCGTGTTCGACACGCTGACCGTCCCCGCCGGCCGGCCCAACACCGCGCCCCGCCTGGCCGCGTCGTGGGAGTCCACCCCCGACCTGAAGACCTGGCGCTTCAAGATCGCCCCCGGCGCCGCCTTCCACGACGGCAGCCCGGTCACCGCCGCCGACGTCGTCTGGTCGCTGCGGCGCCTGCGCGGCACCAAGTCCGGCGCCTCGCGCCTGCCCGGCATCCAGGCCGAGAACATCACCGCCGACGGCGACGGCACCGTGGTCCTGGTGTCCGACTACCCCAACGCCGAACTGCCGCTGCTGACCCGCCTCAGCAGCTTCATCCTCAAGAAGGACACCCCCGACAACGCGCTGGACAAGGCCCCCGGCACCGGCCCGTTCAAACTCGACTGGTACCGCAACGGCAACGCCCGCCTGGTCCGCAACGAGAAGTGGTACGGCGGCGAAGTCCTGCTCGACGCGGTCGAGATCACCATGTTCGAGACGGCGCAGGCGATGTCCAACGCGATCCTCGCCGGCCAGATCGACCTGGCCTCCAACGTCGGCCCGGTGGCCGCGCGCATCGCCGAAACCCGCAAGGACCTGCGGGTGGTGCGCCGCGCCGACGACATGGCCATGCCGATCGTCATGCGCACCAAGGACGGCCCGTTCGCCGACCCCCGCGTGCGCGAGGCCCTGCGCCTGGTCGTCGACCGCGACGCCATGGTCAAGCAGGTCCTGTCCGGCTACGGCACCGTCGCCAACGACGTCATGGGCACCGGCGACCCGCGCTACGCCCGCGACCTGCCCCAGCGCAAGCGCGACCTGGCCCGGGCCGGGCAGCTCCTCGCCGAGGCGAACTTCGACCTCGGCAAGACCTACGACCTGATCACCACCGAGGACATCGCCGGACTCGCCGAGTCCGCCACGCTGTTCGCCAACCACGCCCGCGAAGCCGGCATCAGGATCAACGTGGTCAAGCAGGAGTCCGGCACCTTCTGGGACGCCACCTGGCTCAAGGGCACCCTCTACACCACCTACTGGGGCACCAACGACTCGGTGCTCTTCCTCGGGTCCAAGCTCATGGTCGGCGACGCCGGGCAGAACGAGGCCCAGTTCGCCGACCCGGCCTTCGACGACGCCTACCGCCGGGCGGTCGGCGCCGCCGACGAGGCCGGCCGCGCCGCCGCCCTCGTCGAGGTCCAGAAGATCCAGTACGAGCGCTCCGGATACCTGCTGTGGGGCATGGCCGACGGCATCGACGTCGCCGCGGCCAAGGTCCAGAACCTGCCCACCCTGGCCGGATACGGCCGCGTGCAACTGCAGAGCACGTGGCTGCGCTGACCCCAGGCGCGCCGGCGGCCGGGTCCACCGACCCGGCCGCCGCGGGCCCGCCCGTACCGCCGCGCCCCCGTGACGACTTCGCGCGCCGTGCCGGGCGGGCCGCGCTGCGCGCCGGTGCCGTGCTGCTGCGCCGCATCCTGGTGCTGGCCGCCCTGCTGGCAGTCGTGTTCGCCGCCGTCGAGATGCTCCCGGGAGACGCGGCCACCGCCACGGCCGAACGCGGCGACAGCGCCGCCGCCATCGCCGCCCGCCGCGAACACCTGGGCCTGGACCGGCCGTTGTGGGAGCGCTTCACGGACTGGATGACCGCACTACCGACCGGTGACCTGGGCACCTCCGCGCGTGGCGAGAAGGTCGCCGACCTGCTGCGCGACCCCTTCCCCAACACCCTGACCCTGGCCGGCGCGGCGTTCGCCCTCACCGTCGCCGCGTCCCTCGCCCTCGGCTGCCTGGCGGCCGCGCGCCCCGGCAGGCGCACCGACCGGATGATCGGCCACACCGCCACCACCGCGTTCGCGGTCCCCGACTTCGTACTGGCCACCGGCCTGGTCCTGGTCCTGTCCCTGTGGACCGGCCTGCTGCCCGCGGTCACCGTCGCCGACGCGTCCGGCAAGCCCGCCGAATGGACCATGATGATCATGCCGGTACTCGCCCTCGCCGTCCCGCAGACCGGCTGGAACACCCGCATCGTCCGCGGCGCCCTCGCCGACCAGGCCGACGCCGCCCACGTCGAAGCCGCCCGCCTGGACGGCCTGTCCACCACCCGCGTCCTGCTGCGCCACGCGCTGCCCGGCGCACTTCCCGTCATCGCCACCGGCATCGCCACCTCGACGGGCATGCTCCTGGGCGGCGCCGTCGTCGTCGAGACCCTCTTCAACCACCCCGGCATCGGCACGGTCCTGGCCGGCGCGGTCGCCGGGCGCGACACCACCCTGATCGCCGGGTGTGTCGCCCTCGCGGGCGCCGCGATCACCCTCGTCCTCCTCGCCGCCGACCTCGTCCGCGCCAAGACCGTGGGAGCCGGCCGATGACCACCGCCTCCGCCTCGACCGACACCGCGACGCCCGCACCCGCCCGCCCGGGCCGGCACCCGCACCCGCGCCGCGCGCTCCTCCTGCTCCCGGCCGCGCTCTTCCTCGCCGTCGCCCTAGCCGGGCCCTGGCTCGCACCGCACCCCATCGACGCCCCGGTGACCGCCACCTACGCCGAGGCGGGCGACGGCGCCCTCCTCGGCGGTGACCAACTCGGCCGCGACGTGTGGTCCCGCCTGCTGGACGGCGGCACCGCGTTGATCGGCTGCGCCTTCCTCATCGGCGCCGCCGTCACCGCGACCGCGGCCCTGCTCGGCTGCCTCGCGGCACTGCGCCCACGCGCGGGTCGCGTCCTCGAACGCGCCGCCGACGTCGCCATCCTCCTGCCTTCCGTCCTGGGCATCATGCTCGTCGCGCTCGCCTGGCCGGACGGCGGACGCTGGGCCGTCATCGGGGCGGCCATCGTCCTGGGCATCCCGTTCGCGGTCCGCGTGATCGCCGCGGCAGCCGCGCCGCTCGCCGCCGCCGGGTACGTCGAAGCCGCCCTGATGCGCGGCGAATCCAGCCTCTCCATCACCGTCCGCGAACTCCTGCCCAACCTCCGCGGCACCGTGGCGGCCCTGTTCGGACTGCGCTTCGTGGAAGCCGTCTACATCATCTCCACGGCCGCGTTCCTCCAGATCGGCCCGCAGCCACCCGAAGCCGACTGGGCGCTGATGATCCGCGAGAACGCCCCCGGCATCCTCCTCAACCCGTGGGCCGTCCTGGCCCCCAGCGCCGCCGTCGCCCTCCTCGCGATCACCGTCAACCTCGCCACTTCGGCACCGGCCCCCCGCACCCAGGCGGTGACCTCGGCATGAGCCCGCGCACTCCCACCCACCCGGGACCCGACGACGGCACACGGCTCCCCACGCACGCGGACACCGCCACCGGCGGCGGGAGCCTCGCGACCGGCGATACCGCCGACGCGGTGGTCGTCGACATCGCCGGACTCGGCGTCCGCCTGGTCGAAGGCCCCCACCTGCTGCACCCGGCCCACGCCACCGTGCGCGCGGGGCGCATCACCGCGCTCACCGGCGCGTCCGGCTCCGGAAAGACCACACTCCTCAAGGCCCTGCTCGGTCATCTGCCGGCCGGCGCCACCACCGAGGGCACCGCACACGTCCTGGGCCACGACGTGTTGAGGCTGGACCGCGCCGCACTCGGCCGGCTGCGCCGCACCGAACTCGCCTATGTCGGTCAGGACCCCGGCTCCGCGCTCAACCCGTACACGAGCGTTCGCCGCATTGTTGCCGAGACCGCCCGGGACCGAACCCGACAGGGCGTCGAGGCCGTCCTCGCCGAATGCCGACTGCCCCTGGACGGCGGTCTGCCCGACCGTCGCCCCGGCGCCCTGTCCGGCGGCCAACAGCGCCGAGTCGCCCTCGCCCGCGCCCTGGCCCGCAACCCCCGACTCCTCCTGCTGGACGAACCCACCGCCGGACTCGACCCCACGTTGCGCGACGAGATCGCCCGGCTCCTGCGTCGCCTCGCCGACACCCGCGGCCTCGCGGTACTGATGGCCTGCCACGACCCGGAACTGGTCGGGGCGTGCGCCGACGACACCATCACTCTCGCCACTTTGGGCCCGCCCGCGCCGCCGCCCGCCGCCCCGCAGCGGCCGCGAGTCCCGGCGGGGCGCAAGCCACCCGGCGAGAGCGCCGCCACCCGCGTCGACCCCACCCACGTGGGCTCGCCCGCCGGGCCCGTCGTCGCGGCAAGGCCCGAGCGGCACGCGCTCGCCGCCCATCGGGTCACCGTCACCTTCGGCACCGGCCGCGATCGCCGCCCGGCCCTGGACGGTGTGGACCTGACGCTCCCGGCAGGCGCAGCGATCTCGATCGTCGGGCCGTCCGGCTCGGGCAAGACCACGCTGCTGCGCGTGCTCGCCGGACTCGCCGTGCCGGACGCCGGCACACTCACCCTGGACGGCGCGCCCCTGCGCCCCGCGATCCGTCGCCGCGGACGGGACCGGCAGCGCCGCATCCAGTTCGTCCCGCAGAACCCGCTCGCCACCCTCAACCCCAGCCGCACCGTCGGGGCCGCCCTCGCCCGCCCCCTGGCCCTGCACACCCGACTCACCCGCGCCGCCCGCACCGCACGCGTGGTCGAGCTGCTCGAACTGGTCAGCCTGCCGCCCGCCTTCACCGACCGCTACCCGGCCGAGCTGTCCGGGGGCCAGCGGCAGCGCGTCGCGATCGCCCGGGCCCTGGCCGTCGACCCCGACTACCTGCTGTGCGACGAGATCACCAGCGCCCTCGACCCCGACACCGCCGCCGCGGTCATGGACCTGCTGCACACCGTGTGCGTCGAACGCGGCACGGCTCTCGCCCTGGTCACCCACGACCACGAACTGGCCGCCGCGTACACCCGAACCGTGCACGTCCTCACCGACGGCCGACTGACGGCGTGCGGCGACGCCGCGACGGTCCTGGCCCACACCACGGGGGTCGGTCGAGAGCCCTGAGCATCGGGCCGGGTCGCCGGGCCCTCGCGTCGGCGGTGGGCGGGTCGTGTGCCGTATTCCGGGGCTGCCGACACGCGGCCCGGCGATTTGGGCCGTCGGTGGCGAGTCGCCCTCGGATGGCGAATCAGTCGGAAGCGACCAGCCGGTACCCGACCCCGCGCACGGTCTCGATCACCGGCCGCCGGCCGGGCGTCCCGGACGGCGCTGCGGGCCCCGTACCCGCGTCGCGACCCTCGCGGGCGAGCTTGCGCCGGAGGTAGCCGACGTACACCTCGACCACGTTCGCCGGGCCCTCGTAGTGTGCGTCCCACACGTTCGCCAGGATCTCCGTCTTCGAGACCGCGTCGCCCGCCCGCCGCATCAGGAACTCCAGCAGCGCGAACTCCCGTGGGGTCAACGGCGTTTCCTCGCCGTCGATCGCGACGCGGCGGCGTGCGGGATCCAGGGTGAGGCCGCCCACCGCCAGCACCGCCGGCCGTACCGGCGCCCCCCGGCGCACCAGTGCGCGCAGCCGTGCGATCAGGACCACGAAGCCGAACGGCTTGGTGAGGTAGTCGTCCGCCCCCAGGTCGAACGCGTCCGCCTGGTCGTAGTCGCCGTCCTTGGCGGTCAGCATCAGGATCGGAGTCCACACGCCCGCCTCGCGCAGCCGCTCGCACACCCGGTAGCCGCTCAGGCCCGGCAGCATGATGTCGAGCACGATCACGTCGTAGGCGTTCTCGGTCGCGGCCCACAGGCCGTCCGGGCCGGTGTGGACCACCTCGACGTTGAAGCCCGCGTCGACCAGCCCCAGTCGCACGGTCTCCGCCAACCGGACCTCGTCCTCCACCAGCAGTACCCGCACCCGACACCTCCGCCGCCCGCGCACCGGCCGCCGGAACCGCCGACCGTGCGGCCCAGCACACCACCGCGAACCCAAGAGCACGCTGAGACACGGCGGCGCGATCGGTCCCGGCCCGTCCGACGCACGTCGCGCTCGTGGTCTTCCGTCCCTTCCGGGAAGGGGCGGGCGGCCTTCCCACTGCCCGCGAGGCACCCCCGCAGGCAGTGCCGGCTGCACCGGGGGGACCAGCCCTTCCCCCATGCGCGAGGCACCGCCCCGAGCTGCTCGACCGCGGTACTCAGCGGATTCTCAGGACCGCCCCGGCAGGCTCGGGGTGGACAACGCGGAGCCGTGCGGCGCTGCGGTGTCCGGGCCGCGCCCGGCGTGGGAACGCCGCAGGCGCGGCGGACGCGGAATCACCGGACGGGAAGGGAGGTGCGCGTGATGTCGTCCACTGCCGGCGACCCGGCCTCGAACGCCCGGGACGCGCGTTCGTGGCCGGGGTCGTTCGACGCGCCGGGTAGTGCGGGGGTGCTGCTCGTCGAGACGGGCCCGATGGCGCTCCCGCACAGACCGCCGGTGCTCGCCAGGCGCGACGCGCGCCGGCGTCGGGGCGAGATCCCCGAGGCGCCGGCCCACGTCGGTGCGCACGCGCACCCGGCCTCGTCCCCGAACCCGCCCCGCTCACGCGAGGACGACCCGGCCGACGGAACGGGGGACCGGGCATGAGCGGCCTCGCGTTCTCGGGCGCCTCCGTCGACGGACCGCTGTACGAGCGGGTGACCGAACTCGCCCGCGAGGCGCCGCCGTTCCTCAACCGGGTGGTGGCCGACTGGTCGACGTACGGCCTGGCGCTGTTCGCGGTGCTGATGCTGACCGTGTGGTGGACCGCCCGCAGCCGCGAGCCCGCGGCGATGGCCCGGGCCCTGGCCGCGCCCGCGATCGTGGCCCTGGTGTACCTGCTGGACACCGGACTCAAGTCGGTGTTCGCGGAAAGCCGCCCGTGCCGGACCCTGACCGGGGCCTTCACCCTGGAGGCGTGCCCGGGTCCGCACGACTGGTCGTTCCCCAGCAACCACGCGGTCGTGGCCGCGGCTGCCGCGACCGCGCTGTGGGCGGTGGATCGGCGCATCGGCGCGATCGCCGCCGTCGCCGCGCTCGCGATGGCGGCCTCGCGCGTGTGGGTGGGTGTGCACTACCCGCACGACGCGGCGGCGGGCCTGCTGATCGGGGTACTCCTGGCCTGGCCCCTGGTCCGGATGGCCGGACGGGCCGCACCGCTGGTCGAGGGCCTGCGAGGCACCCGATGGCGGGCGTACGTGGCGACCCGATGACAGCCCCGCGAAAGCCCCGCCCCCGGTGCCCCGCCGACCGCGCACCCGACCCGACCGCCCGAAGCCGGCGACACGCGGCCCGCGCAAGCGCCGCACCCGAGCCGGGCGACCGCGAACTACAGTGACCGACATGTGGCCCCGGCTCGGCGCGTGGTACCGACGGCACGCCGGGGTGCGCATGCGGTCCGCGCTGGCCGCCGCAGCGGTCGTCGCCGTCGTGATCGCCCTCGCCGCGGCGGCGTTCCTGTTCCTCTACCACGGCTCCCTGCTCGACTCCCTCGACGCCGACGCCCGCCGCCGCGCCGCCGCGGTCGCCGCCGAACTCACCCGCCCCGAGCCGCCGGGCCAGGCATCCGGGGCGATCCCCCCGGAACGCGGCGACCTGACACCCGTCCAGATCCTCGGCCCGGACGGCACCGTGGTCGCCGCCTCGCCCTCGGTGCGCGGGCTGCCGCCGCTGACCCCGCTGCGCCCGCAACCGGGCCGGACGCAACGCGAGAACCGCAGCCCGGTCCCCGGCCAGAGCGACACCTACCGCGTCGCCGCGCTGGGGGTGGCCCGCCCCGACGGCACCTACACCGTCGTGGTCGGCGAGTCCCGGGAGGCGATCGACGACAGCGTCGAGGACGCGGGCGCGCTCCTGCTGCTCGGCTGCCCCTTCCTGATCGCCGTCGTGGCGGCGGCCACATACCTCTTCGTCGGACGCTCCCTGGTGCCCGTGGAGGCCATGCGCCGCAAGGTGTCGGTGGTCACCGCCGACCGGCTCGACGAACGCGTCCCCGTCCCCGAGGCCCGCGACGAGGTCGCCAACCTCGCCGAGACCATGAACGCCATGCTCGACCGCCTGCAGACCCAGGTCGAGGCCCGGCGCCGCTTCGTCGCCGACGCCGGGCACGAACTGCGCAGCCCCATCACCACGCTTCGCGGCGGCCTCGAAGTCCTCGCGGCACGACCGCTCGTCACCCGCGACGCCGACCTGGTCGGCCTGCTCACCGCCGAGGTCGGCCGCCTCGACCATCTCGTCGACGGGCTCCTGTGGCTGGCCCGCGCCGACGAACACGGTCTGCACACCCGGCACACCGACGTCGACCTGGACGATCTCCTCGACGCCGAACGCCGCCGCCTGGCCGCCCGATACCCCGCACTGCGGATCACCGCCGAGCCGACCCCGACCCGGGTGTACGGCGACGCCGGACAACTCGCCCAAGTCCTGCGCAACCTCGCCGACAACGCCGCGGCCCACGCCTCGTCCGCGGTGCGCCTGGTGGTCGCCCCGTCGGCCGACGGACACACGGCCGTGCTCGACGTGGCCGACGACGGCCCCGGCGTGCCCCCCGCCGAACGCGACCGCATCTTCGGCAGATTCGTCCGCCTGGACCCCAGCCGCGACCGCGACTCCGGCGGCGTGGGCCTGGGCCTCGCCATCGTGCACCACCTCGTGGCCGCCCACCACGGCACCGTGGCCGTACACGAAGCACCGGGCGGAGGCGCACTGTTCCGAGTCGTCCTGCCCACGGAACCCGACCGCCCCGCGGAGCCCAACCGCCCCACAAGCCCACCCCACGACGCCACCGACGACGCCTGAACCCGCGCGGCCGTCACCCGATCCGACCCTCGGGACCGCCCCGGGAGCGCAAAGTCCATCCGGGTGCCCCCGAGTTCAAAAGTCGCCGATGGGTGCAAATGTGACGTAATGACTTCGATGCCCAAGCCGGCCCAGCCGTCCATCGCCCGACAGCAGGCACAGTTGCGCACCCGTCTGCCGTTCTCCGACACGCAGGACTTCGAGGACGCGACTCGCGGTCTGATCGCACGCCGCACGCCGAATGCCGTCATGGGCGAGGACGGCACCGTCGTATGGGACAACGACACGTACGCGTTCGTGACCGGCGACTCCCCGGACACCGTGAATCCGAGCCTGTGGCGCCAGTCCCGGCTCGCGACCGAGCAGGGCCTGTTCGAGGTCGTCGAGGGCATCTACCAGGTACGTGGCATGGACCTGTCGAACACCACATTCGTCGAGGGCGACACCGGGATCATCGTCGTCGACACCCTGCTGTCGAAGGAGACGGCCGCCGCCGCGCTCGCCCTGTACCGCGAACACCGCGGCGACCGCCCTGTCACCGGCATCATCTACACCCACTCCCACGTCGACCACTTCGGCGGCGTCAAGGGCATCACCACCCAGGAGGAGGTCGACGCCGGCCGCGTCCCCGTGCTCGCTCCCGCGGGCTTCACCGAACACGCCGTCTCGGAGAACGTGTACGCGGGCACCGCCATGGGCCGACGTGCCGCCTACATGTACGGCGCCGCCCTCGCCCGCGGTCCACGAGGACAGGTCGGCGCCGGTCTCGGCCAGACGGTCTCGACGGGCACCATCACCCTGATCCCGCCGACGGTGACCGTCACGACCACCGGGCAGGAAGAGGTCGTCGACGGTGTTCGCATGGTCTTCCAGATGGCTCCCGACACCGAGGCGCCCGCGGAGATGCTCATCCACTTCCCCGACTTCCGCGCCCTGTGCGCGGCCGAGGACGCCACCCACAACCTCCACAACCTGCTCACCCTGCGCGGCGCCGTGGTCCGCGACCCGCACTCGTGGGCGAAGTACCTCACCGAGGCGATCGACCTGTTCGGCGACACCACCGACGTCGTCTTCGCCTCGCACCACTGGCCCACCTGGGGCCGAGAGCGCGTCGTGGCGTTCCTGGGCATGCAACGCGACCTGTACGCGTACCTGCACGACCAGACCCTGCGCCTGATCAACAAAGGCTGGACCGGCCCCGAGATCGCCGAACATCTCCGGTTGCCGCCGGCGCTGGAGAACGCCTGGAACACGCACGGCTACTACGGCACGGTGAGCCACAACCTCAAGGCCATCTACCAGCGCTACATGGGCTGGTTCGACGGCAACCCCGCCCACCTGTGGCAACACACCCCGGTCGAGGCCGGCAAGCGCTACGTCGACTTCATGGGCGGCGCCGACACCGTGGTCACCAAGGCGCGCGCCTCCTTCGACGGCGGCGACTACCGCTGGGTCGCCGAGGTGCTCGGCCACCTCGTCTTCGCGCAACCCGACCACGCCGGGGCCCGCGAACTCCTCGCCGACACCTACGAACAACTCGGCTACGGCTGCGAGAGCGGCACCTGGCGCAACTTCTACCTCTCCGGCGCCACCGAACTGCGCGACGGCCGATTCGGCACCCCCACCGTCACGGCCTCCGCCGACGTCGTCGCCAACCTCACCCCGCAGATGCTCTTCGACGCCATCGCCATCCGGATCGACGGTCCCAAGGCATGGGACGAGCAGCTCACCGTAGACGTCAAGCTCACCGACACCGGCGACCACTACCGGCTCCGCCTGTCCAACGGTGCCCTGACCTACAGCGCGGTCTCGCACAAGGGCGACGCCGACCTCACCCTCACCACCACCACCGCCGCCCTTCCCGCACTGGCACTCGGCGGCCTGACACCGGACGACCTCGCCGAAGCGGGCATCCGGGTCGACGGCGACCCGTCGATCCTGCGCACCCTCGCCGACGTACTCGACCCCGGCGACCGGGACTTCCCCATCGTCACCCCCTAGAGAGCCTGCCGCGCCGGGTCCTTTTCGGCACGGCTCGCGCAAGCAGCCGCCGAGGAGGGGGCCGTGAAGGCGCCGCATCACTCGGGGGCGGGTGGAGCCGGTGAGGATCGAGCGCCAGCGGCGCCACCGGCGCCACCGGCCGAAGCGGCACCGTCGCCACGCGGATGACGACTGTCGTCGGACGCGGAAACGTCTGCTTTTCGCCACGGCCAAGCGTCGGTGGGGTTCAGCGGTCCTACGCGCCGGGGGCGTCCACGAAGACCGCCCCGATCTCCGCCAGGCCCTTTGCCGCATCCACCGGGTCGATCAGCGACTCGGGGGTGTGGATGCCCGGCGCGGCGGCGTCGCCGGCGAGGCCCAGCAGCCGTTCCACGCCGAGCGCGATGCCGAGGGCGGTCAAGGGGCGCTGCCCCGCGGCGTGTACGAGGTAGCGGGCGACCGTCAGGGGTGCTCCCGACGGGCCGATGCCGTCGATGTCGATCCGGACCTCGGCGGACGGCCCTTCGCCGCGGCGCCGGCCTGCCGATTCGGCGACCGCGAAGTCGAACCGGACGTCCGGTGCACCCGTCGCGAGCGCCAGGCTCGGCACGTCGAGGACCGCGATCCGGGCGGCCGGCAGGACGGTGCCGTCGAGGGTGGTGACCTCCGTCTCCGTATCCGCGCCGGCGACCCAGGTGAAGACACCGTCCCGGCGCACGAGTCCCGCGCTGGTGGCGGTGACCCACCGCTCCAGGTCCGCCACTCCTGCGGGGCCGCCGGTGTCGGTCTCGTCGAGGACGGCTCCGATGGCGATGCGGTCGACGCGGCGGAATTCGCGGGCGACGTGCAGCGCGGCCAGTACGACCGTGCCCGCGCAGAAGTGACTCGCCAACAGGATCGGTGCGGTGCCCGGACGTTGCGCGCCCGCGACGACCTCCGGGGCGATGTCCACGAAGCCGCTGGAGATGCCGAGGTACGGCAGCCCGTGCCGCTGCGCGTACCGCAGGGCGTTGAGCCGGTCGTCCCACAGCGTGGCGACGACGGCCGAGAACCCGGTGCCGTCCGCCGGGAGGCCGAGGTCGCCGCGCCGCATGTCGACGGTGACGGCGGTCGCGTCGCGGAGGCCCCCGGCCACCTGTTCGGCGCGGCCGATGTCGCGGCCCGCGATCACCAGGGGCAGCGCCGGGTGCCGGCGGCGCAGGAGGGCGGCCGCTCCCGAGCCCGCCTGCCCCGAACCGCCCAGGATCAGTACCGGCTTCGTGTGTCCCATCGTGTTCCTCCGTCTCACCTTGAGGCTACATTCTGTAACCTACATTTTGTAGGTTACATCGTGTAGGTAGACTCGGGGAAACGCAAGGAGGGCCATGACCCCGTCTCCCACCCGCCTCCCCAAGGCCGCCCGGCGCGAGCAACTGCTCGACGCCGCCCTGGGGATCGTGCGCGCGCATGGCGCGGACGCGCTGACGCTGGTCACACTCGCCGAGGCGGCCGGGGTGAGCAGGCCGATCGCGTACGACCACTTCGCCACCCGCGCGGGACTGCTGCTCGCCCTCTACCGGCGGCTGGAGGAACGCCACCGGGCCACGGTGGAGCAGGCGCTGCGGACCGCTCCGCCGAACGCGGGGGCGATCGCCCGCGCGACGAGCACCGCGTACTTCGCCTGCGCCACGGACATGCCGGAGTTCACCGCCGTCTCGGCGGCGCTGAAGGGCGACCCGGAAGTCGCGGTGCTGCAACAGGAGATGCTGGACGGCTACACGAGCGTGATGGCCGCCGCCCTGGCCCCGTACTCCGACCTGGACGCCGAGGCGCTCCGCCTGCACTGCCTCGGCCTGCTCGGAGCCGCAGAGGCGATCGCCGCGGAACTCAACCGGGGCCGGACCACCGCCGATGCGGCCGTCGCCACACTGGCCTGCCTGATCACCGCCGCTGTGGCCACCACTCCCGACGAACTCGGCGAAGCGCGCCCCCGGGCCGGGTCCGACCGACCACGCCTCGAACCGGCGGAGGATCGCGGCGACGCGTAGTGCGGCTTGGCGGTCGGTGGCGAGACCGTCGCCGCGCATGGCGATGCCGCGCCGGCTCGGCGTGGCAGCGAACCCCAGGGTGCCGTCGGGGCCGAGGACCGGTCGCCGACCCCGTCGGGGGCTGCCGGGCCGTGAAGTCCGCGCCGACCAGGACAGGCTCGTGCCCATGCCCGCGAGAGGCGCGGGGCAGGGCGCCGCGTCGCTGAGCAGTAGCCGCAGGCCCGACGGTCAGGGGTTGGGGCGGGACGCGAGCCAGTTCTGGAGTTCGCGGTGGCGGAACTGGTAGGCGATGCCGGATATGCGCAACAGACCTGCCCCGTACGACCAGTGCAGGAAGGCGCCGAGGCGCCGGTGAGTGTCGTTGGGGCGGTAGCGGCCGGGTCGGGTCGGGTGTTGCCGGACCACGGCGGGCACGTACAGACCCAGCAGGTGGTCGCGGACCGTGCCGGGTGAGGCGAGGGCGCACAGGTCGCCGGGGTCGCGCACCGGGAGCAGGGTGTCCGGGTCGCGTTCCTCGTAGACGGTGGCGGCGAGGTTGAGGCGCCAAGGGGTGTCGAGGGAGCGGGCGAGGGTGCCGCCGGGTGCGGTGTGCAAGGTGGTGACGACGGGTGTCCAGCGGGTCGGGTCGGTGCTGCGGGCGGTCAGGTACGCGTCGGCCTGGGCGGGGGTGACCGGCTCGATCTCGATGCGGGCGGCCTCGCGCATCCGCATGTCCAGGGCGGCCAGTTCGCTGTACTGGTCGGTGCGGCAGGTCAGGATGACCGAGGCGCTGCCCGCGGGGTCCTGGTAGGCGTTGAGTTGCCGCAACGCGACCACCGCCCGGCGTCAGAGCAACCGCGGTGGCGGCCACGGACGCCACGTCGAATTGCCACGTCAGCCATAGGGCCGGCGCCACGGAAGCCGCCTGTAGGACTCCGTAGACGGCAGCCGCTCGCCCCGTCCGCAATCGCACCATGGCACGCATCATCCCCAGCGCCACCGTGCGCGGGCCGACGATCTCCGCTCCCGGTGCCGGATCGTGACTACCCGCCGCCGGCGCGTGATTGAGCGCTCGGTCGTGCTCGCGGGTGCTTCGGGCCGACCGGAAGGACCGGACGCCGTTCCGGCCGACGCGATCACGTGCGGAGTGTGGAGGACGACACGCGCGCGAAGGTGCGGGCCGGGGCGACGAGTTGGCGAATCGCCTGGTTCATGGGGCCGGCATGCGGCGGCCGCGTCCCCGGGCACCGGCGGGGCATCGCGTACGCGCAGTCATTCTTCGGACACGAAGAGTGGACGGTACGGGTGGTTTTCCGCCACGATGGGCGGTGTCCGGGGCAGCTCATCAGGGCCGTTGTGATGCGGCATGAGAAAGGGGCAGCGGATGGACATCGTCGGAGTCGAAGGGGAGGCGTCCGGGGCCGTCGGCGCGCGGGTGGTTCCGGTGGGGGAGTGGGAGCGGGAGCCTCATCCGTCGGACAGTCTGCGCACGTTCGGAGCCGTGGTTCAGGCGCTGCGCGAGCACGCGGGCCTCAGTCGGGTCGACCTGGGTACCCGGGTCCGGTTCTCCAAGCACACGGTGGAGTCGGTGGAGTTGGGCCGCCGGATGCCGGACGAGGCGTTCGTGGAGCGTGCGGAGGAGGCTCTCGGCAACACCGGCGCACTGCGCATGGCCGCCCGGCATCTCACGCGGGGAGAGGCGGGGCTCGCGGCGTGGTTCCGGCGGTGGGCTCGGCTGGAGCGGGAGGCGGTGAGCCTGTGCACGTACGAATGCCGTTTGGTGCCGGGGTTGTTGCAGTCGGAGGCGTATGCGCGGGCGGTGTTCGACAACAGCATCCCGCTGCTGACCGATGAGCAGACGGAGGCACAGGTGGCGGCCCGAATGGAGCGACAGACGATGATGCGGGAGCGGCCGACCGTGCCCTTCGGCTTCATCGTGGAGGAGTCCGTTCTCCGACGCGGACTGGGCGGGACGCGGGTGCAGTCGAGCATGCTGGACCATGTGCTCGGGCTTACCGCGCCGCGCAATGTGACGCTTCAAGTGGTGCCGCTGCAATCGGAGTTCCACGGATGCTTGGACGGGCCTGTGCGAATCTTGGAGACCCAGGAGGGGCGGCGGCTCGGCTACTCCGAGGGGCAGCAGAACGGTCGGCTGATCTCCGACGTGAAAGAAATGAGTCTGCTCTGCCGACGCTATGACACACTGCGCTCGCAGGCCCTGAACCCCAAGGAATCCCGGGATCTGCTGGAGCGACTGCGAGGAGAGCTATGAACAGCGGTACGTCGGAACTCGCCTGGTTCAAGTCCAGCTACAGCGGTACCCAGGGCGACGACTGCGTGGAGGTCGCCATCACCGAACAGGGCGTCCACGTAAGGGACTCCAAGGACGTGACCCGCCCTGCGTTCGCCGTGGGTCGCGCCGAGTGGGCTCCGTTCGTACGGTCCGTGGCCGTGCGCTGATCGACTTGCCCGCCGCCTGACACCACCGGAGTTCGATGGGGTGTCAGGCGGCATGGCTCGTTTTGTGGCTCTTCGCAGTCGCTGGTGCGTCAGGCTGCGCATGTGGCCGACGGATAGCGCTCGTTCAGCCCTTCTCGTCGCGTTCCTCATCCACGCGCCGACGGCGTGCTCGCCCGGCGATCTCCCCGGCGAGCCTGCCCTTTACCGCGCCGGCCCGATCGAGGGTTCCGCTGCCGATGCTCTTGGCGGCTCCGACTCCCTTCGCTCCTGTTTCGAGCGCCCTGTTCCTCACCTCTGTGGCCGCCTCCACCCATCGTCTCGCCTCCGACGACTCGCCACCCGAATCGATTCCGAGCCGCCCGTGAAAGTCGTGGACGCCGGTGATGACATGGTTGCTCGACTGGACCACAGCCGGGGACTTGGTCGGGTGCCGCAGCACCTTCGCGTTGGCCGCGCCGGACGCCGCATTTGACCGTGGGCTGCTCCGAAGTCACGGCCTGGCGCCGGTTGCGAGACTGGACCGAGGCCGGAGTCCGGCCGCGCGGGTCGGGAACTGGGCCGCATGTGCCGACGCGCTGGCCCAAGCCCTGGCGGAACGGGGACAGGGCCGCGTGAATGCCGGGGAATGGGGTGAAGCGCTCGCCGACTTCGCCACGGCGGCGCGGCTCGGCCACTCTCTGGGCCCCGGCGGCCAGGCAGCCGTGCACCGCGCGTGGCGGAACGTCGGGCGGAGCCGGAACGGGTACGGCTACTCGACGATTACACGAATCCACGGCCTGGAACCGGCCTACCCGCTACTGCCCGGGGACAGCGCACTGGCCGAACTTGCCGCAGAGTTGGCGCGGCAGGGCCGGAACGTCTTCGACAGCGATTCCGAGCAGAGCAGGAGGCGGTTCGCCCGGGCCCTGGCCGTTTCGCCTGGCGACGAGGACGCCCGGTCCGGGCTCGACGACCACCTGGGACATCGGGATGGTTCCTGGTTCGGAGCTGCAATCTCGGGCGGGCCCCGATCTCCGCCATGGGATACGACGAGGCGCCGACACTGCTCGACGAGGCCGACACGACCGCAGAGGCGACCGGGAACGACGCGATGCGCCCCGCGCCACGATCGTGCGAGGGCGGGTCCGCCGGCATCGGGAGTGGTCGACGCCTGTCGGGCACCGTCGATGCCGATGTGTCGCACGCGAACGGCTGCGCGTCCGGTACCGGGAATCGGGAGTCGGGACGCCCGACGTGGGCCTCGACCGGGACTAGCTCGGCTCCCCGTCACCGGTCGACCGGTCCTCGTACGTGAACTCGCCGGCCGGGCCGGTGGGCGACGTGGCCACGCCGACCGTCACGGTGACGTCCACCGTCTTCGCATCGTCCGCGTTCGATTCGTCGAGCAGCCGGGGCGGCGCCTTCGCCGTGACGAGGGTCGTGGACTTGAACTCGGAGTGCGCGACGTGGTCCTTGAACCGCACGGTCGCATGGGACGTGAAGCCCGAGCCGTTGATCGCGACCGGCGTGCCGACCGGCCCGTGGATCGGGTCGATCGAGCCGACCACGACGGGTGCGGGCCCGCCGTAGGCGAACCGCCCCAGCGGGACGGCGGGCGAGGTGCCGAACAGGTTGGTGACGCGGACGTCGACGATGCCGACCCCGTCGGGTACGACCGCCGCGATCCACATTCCTTCCAGGTCGTGGGCGAACTCGGTGCACGGGACGGGACCGAAGTCGACGACGCTGTCCGGGGTGAACCCCGTGCCGTTGACGACGAGCTGCGTGCCGCCTTCCCCGCTGGTGAGGCTCAGCCCGGTGACCACCGGGCCGGCGGGGACCTGAGGCGCGCTCAGCAGGTACAGGTAGCTGTAGTTGGAGTGTTGGAAGGCGACCTGGGCCATGAAGTCGGCGGTGGTCTTGTTGATGCAGAACGTGTCGTGCCAGTAGTACGACGGGTTCCACGTGACGGGGCTGTCGGCGAGGGGCTGGACGTACACGTAGTGCTTCTTGAGCTTGTCGATCTCCGTCAGAAGGAGCTTCACCTCGTCGGTCGCCACCGGGCCCTGGGGGGACGGGTACCACTTCGTGGCTTCGAGCACGGCGGACCACGCCAGCGGGACCACGTCGTAGGCGTTGACGTGGCGTTCGTGCAGGATCCAGGGCAGGCCGTCGACGTGGTCGGCGAAGCTCTGGAGGCCGGCCGTGGGGGCGGCGAAGGTGACGAGTGCGAACTGCGGCGGGTTCGGCGTCCACGTCCGGGTCTGGAGGTACGTGGCCAGCATGGTGGCGACACAGCCGCCCAGGCTGTGGCCGGTCACGTGGACCGTCGGCTGGGGCGAGGACGGCACGACCGCGAGAAGGAGGGCGAGCGCCTGCGTGAGCGTCGCGTCCACCGGGATGGCGGCGTCCGGCCCACCGGACCCGTCGGCCCCATCCGGCTCGGCCGGCACCCCGGTGATCCCGCGAGCCGTCGCGACCTGCGTGAACGCGGCCATGGCACCGGTCGAGACGGCGATGTCCGTCGACCCGCCCGCAGTGAACGGCACCACGGTGCCGACGTCGAGGTCCTCCATCGTGTCGATCGGCTGGGAGACGGTGCCCCGGACGGCCACGACGATCTGGTTCGAGCCGTCGGAATTCCAGGCGATGTAGGCCAGGTTGGCGTTGTCCGGACCGAGGGCCAGCCACTTCAACAGCCAGGTGCCGCCGGTGGCCAGCGTGGGGTCCTGCAAGTGCGAGGTGATGCCGGACCTGGCGCGCAGGGCCTGCTCCAGCGTGGTCTCACCGGACGGACGCGGAACCGCCGCCGTGGCGGCGATCGCGGCGAGGGTCATCAGGACCGGGGCGCTCGACGGGTCGGGCCGGGCCGACGTGGCCATACGTGCTCCTTGGGTGTCTGCGGAGCGGAGCGGGCCGCGACGGCCGCCGTGTCCGGCCTCGGGAGACCTCGGCACCCCCTTACCGTGCCGACGGCAGGTGCACACCACCCCTGCGATCGTGCTGCTCGCGCCCATCCTCGTCGGCGCCACACCCCGGCCGAGATGTCACGGGCCGGAGGCCATCGGATTTCACTCTCCCGGCCCAGCGCCCCAGCGCCCTTCGGGCGCCGACCCGCTGCGCCCCTGCGCGACCCCGGCGCCGCCGCCGAGGAATCGCCCGGTGTCCTCAGGAGACGGTGGCGAGTTCGTGCGGGGTGTTGTTGAACCGGAGTCCGGCGGTCTCCGTGACGGTGACGATGTCCTCGATCCGGACGCCGAAGCGTCCCGGGAGGTAGATGCCCGGCTCGATGGAGAAGCACATTCCGGGGACCAGAACCTGCTCCTCGCCCTCGATCATGTAGGGCGGTTCGTGCGTGGTCAGGCCGATGCCGTGGCCGGTGCGGTGGATGAAGTACTCGCCGTAGCCCGCCTGCGTGATGACGGCGCGGGCCACCCGGTCGATCTCCTGACACGGGACACCCGGCCGGACCGCCTCGAACGCCTGCTGCTGCGCCTGACGAACCACCTCGTGCACCGTGCGGACCTCGTCGGGAATGTCGGGGCCGACCTGGACGGTCCGGGTGGTGTCGGAGCCGTAACCGTCCTTGAGGCCACCGAAGTCCAGCACGACGGTGTCACCGGGCCGAATGACCCGCTCGCCGGCCTCGTGATGAGGGTTGGCTCCGTTGGGACCGGAGCCGACCACGGTGAAGTCGACCTGACTGTGGCCGTACTCCTTGAGGAGCCGGGCGAGGTCGGCGGCGACCTCGCTCTCCCGCCGGCCGGCGAAGGCCACCAGGACGATGCCGCGGAAGGCGTCGTCGGCGGCGGCGCCCGCAGCGGCGAGCCGCTCCAGTTCGTCGGAGTCCTTCACGGCGCGGAGCATGGGCAGGGCTCGGGTGAGGGGGAGGTAGCCGCCGGCCGGGAGGACCTCCTGTAGGCCGAGCAGGTGCAGGGCCCAGGCCGAGTCGGAGATCCCGTACCGGCCGTCCGGGTCCAGCAGCCTGCTCGCCGCGGCGTACGGATCGGTGCCGTCCGCCCAGTCCGTGATCGTCAGGGCTCCGGCTCCGGGTGCGCCCTCGGCGTCGGGGTGCTCCAGCCTCGGCACGATCATGGTGGGCGGACGGTTCGGTGTGAGCACCAGCGCGGTGAGCCGCTCGGTGATCGCGACCGGCCGATAGCCGGTCAGATACAGCAGGTCCGGACCGGGTGTGACGACCAGCCCGGACAGGCCGGCTTGCGCCGCCGTGTCGGTGGCCCGCGCCATGCGCGCGGCGAAGTCCTGGACGGTGAAGGGTCTCGGCATGGCGTGGCCGCTCCCGGTTCGGTTCGGTGGTGGGGAAGCGGGCGCCGGATCAGCCACCGACGAGGTCGGCGTAGTGGCGCAGGAAGTTGGCCTCCACCAGGGCCATCCGCTCGATCTCGGTGGGATCGACGCTCTCGTTCGGCGCGTGGATCATGCAGCGTGGCTCCTCGACGCCCATGAGGATCAGTTCGGCCTCGGGGAAGGCGGTGGCGAGGACGTTGCACAGCGGGATCGAACCGCCCTGGCCGAGGAAGGAGATCGGCCGCCCGTAGGCGTCCTGCATGGCGCGGTCGAGCGCGGCGTACGCGGGTCCGTCGGTGGCCGCGCGGAACGGCGCGCCGGTGCCCTCGCGCTCCACGTGGACCCGCGCGCCCCAGGGGGCCGCGGCCTTCAGGTGCGCCGCCAAGGCGTCCGCGGCCTTGTCGACATCGGTGCCGGGCGGGACCCGGAGGCTGACCCGCGCTCGCGCCTTGGCCGGCACGGCGGCGGCCGAACCGACCACCGGGGGGCAGTCGATACCCAGGACGGTCACGGCCGGGCGTGCCCACAGCCGGTCGGCCACGCTGCCGGAACCGAGCAGCGCCACCCCGTCGAGGACACCCGCGTCCGTGCGGAACTGCTGCTCGTCGTAGCCGATTCCCTCCCAGACGCCGCTGCCGGACACACCCTGGACGAGGGTGCCGCCGTCCGCGTCGCGGAGCGAGTCGAGGATCCGGATCAACGCGGCCAGCGCGTCCGGCGCGGGCCCGCCGAACATGCCCGAATGCACGTCGCCGGCCAGCGTGGACACGGTGACCACGACGTTGGCCAGGCCACGCAGCACGGTCGTCGCGGTGGGTACGCCCACGGCCGCGTTGCCGGTGTCGCAGACGAGCAGCGCGTCGGCGCGCAACTCGTCGGCATGTTCCGGCACATAGGCCTCCAGGCCGCCGGTGCCCTGTTCCTCCGACCCTTCGACCACCAGTTTCAGGCCCACCGGGATGTCCTCGCCCAGCGCTCGCAGCGCGGTGAGATGCATGACGATGTTGCCCTTGCAGTCGGCCGCGCCGCGCCCGTACCAGCGGCCGTCCCGCTCGGTGAGCTCGAACGGCGGGGACTGCCAGGCCGCGGCGTCCAGCGGGGGCTGCACGTCGTAGTGGCTGTACAGCAGCACGGTCGGGGCCCCCGGGGGTGCCGGACGGTGGCCGACGACGGCGTTGCTGCCGTCCGGGGTCGGCACCGGGCGAACATCGCGCAGCCCCGCCTCGGTGAAGGCCGCGGCGACCCATTCGGCGGTACGCAGGCAGTGCTCGGGAGGGTATTGGCGAGGGTCCGCGACCGAGGGCATCGCGACCAGTTCCGCGAGATCCGCCTTGGCCCTGGGCATCAACGCGGCAATCCGGCCGGCGAGATCGTCGGTCACGTCCGTCCGCCCGTCCACTGCTCCTCGGCGTCGTGTCGGTTCGTCAGTCACGGACGATGTCCCCTGTCTTGAGATCCTTGATCCTGTTCTGGTAGTCGTCCAACTTGTCCGGACAGTAGATCCTGATCACCTCGGCGCCGGCCTCCAGGATCCGCCGGTCGGCGATGATCGGGCGCTGACCGGGTCCGCCCGCGCCGTTGGACATCTGGTTCAGCCACAGGCCGCGCCTCAGGGCCGAGTTGGGGTCCTCGCAGACCGGGCCGCCGTCGGTGCCCAGGGTGTCGGCGATGTTGCCCGTGTTCCGCGCGGCGAAGCCGTGGGCGACGAGGGCGTCGTTCAGCTCGTTCGCCTTCCGGTGGGCCTCGTTGGAGGCCCGCTGCTGTGTGTACGTCAACAGCGCGATGACCATCATGCCGACCAGCACGACGACCGCGCCGACGAAGATCCAACGGTGCTCGGACCACATTCGGGTGGGGCTCATGCCGCACCTCCGTCGACCTGGGCGGTGGCATCGGGCTGCCGCCAACCGGGTTTGCGTGCCTTCAGGAACGCCACCGGGATGACCAGCCCGAGCAGCAGGAGGCCACCGCCGACGATGCCGACGTAGGCCCAGGCGTTGCCACCGTTGAACTGCGAGGACGGGATGAAGCCGATCGCCATGGCCAGCGCCGAGGCGACGAAACCGACCACGCAGAGCGTGGTGAGCATCGGTGCGCGGTAGCCACGCGGATGGTCGGGCAGCTTGCGGCGCAGTTGGATGGCGGCCACGAACATCAGCAGGTACATGATCAGGTACACCTGGGTGGTGATGACCGAGAAGATCCAGTAGACGCTGGACACGTCCGGGATCAGCGCGTACAGCAGGGCGATGACGGTGGTGAGCAGGCCCTGGGTGACCAGGATGTTCTGTTGGATGCCATGGGCGTTGAGCTTCTGGAGGTACGGGGGCAGGTAGCCCTCTTCACGGGAGATCAGCAGCAGGCCCTTGGACGGGCCGGCCAGCCAGGTGAGCATGCCGCCGAGCGAGGCGGCACACAGCGCGATCGCGACGATCGGGACCAGCCAGCCGATGTGGAAGTACTGGAAGAAGGCGTCGAAGGCCTGCATGACACCCGCGGTGAGGCTGAGCTGGTTCGCCGGGATGACCCAGCTGATCGCCAGGGCCGGCAGGATGAAGATCAGCAGGACCAGGCCCATGGCCAAAAACATCGACTTCGGGAACTCCTTGGCCGGGTTCCGCAGCTTGTTGACGTGGACCGCGTTCATCTCCATGCCCGAGTAGCTGAGGAAGTTGTTCACGATCAGCACCAGGCTGGCGATGCCGGTCCACTGGGGGAACAGGTGCGACCCGTCCATCGGCGCGGCGGAGGCGTTGCCCTGGCCGAGGAAGACGAAGCCGAGCAGAACCAGCAGCGTGCCGGGGATCAGCGTGCCGATGATCAGGCCCCAGGACGCCAGGCCCGCGACGGCGTTCGTACCGCGGGAGGACACCCACACGCCGCTCCAGTACAGGACCACGATGACGATCGCGGTGTACACGCCGTTACTGGCCAGTGCCGGATTGACCACGTACGAGATCGTGCTGGCCACGAAGGCGAGCAGGCTGGGGTAGTAGAAGATCGTCATGGCGAACTGGCACCAGACGGCAAGGAAGGCCAGCGGCTTCGACAGCCCCTGCGCGACCCAGTTGTAGACCCCGCCGCTCCAGCCGGACGCCAGCTCCGCCGACACCAGCGCGGTGGGCAGCAGGAACACGATGGCGGGCACCAGATAGAGGAAGACGCAAGCCAGTCCGTACACGGCCATCGTGGGCGAGGCCCGCAGACTCGCGACGGAGGCCGTCGTCATCATCGCCAGCGTCAGCCAGGGGATCTTCCCTGCCGCGGCTGCCGAACGGGCCTCGCTCACCGGCGTCGCCCCGGCCGGCCGGCCGAAGTCGTCCGCCGGCACGTCAGCAGCGCTCATCAGGTGCCTCTCTTCCCTGTCGATGATCACCTGGAGTTCATTGTTGTCACGGTGAGTGAGACTTGCGCGTCCGGTTGGGCCTTCCGGGGTTTGATCAACCCGTCCGGTGGTCGGAAGCCGCGACTCGGTCGATCTCGGTCGTGGCGGGCGGGAGGGCGGTGACACGGCCGGGTGGCCTCCCCGGTGGCCCGGGTACGAGAGCCGATTCCTGTGTGACGACGTCGGCATTTCCGCCGGGTTCCGCGCCGGCCGGATCCGTATCGACCGCAGGGTCGCCGCCGGCGCGCCGAGGCGGTGGTCACCGTGTCGGAGCACGTGGGGCGGGTCGGCGGGAGCGCTTCGAGGACGCGTCACCGAGCGGCCAGGATCTGCCGGCGCGAGAGAGCCGGGTACCGGTTACCGGCCTCCGCCGGGGACGGTATGTGCGTGGGAGGCCGCCGACATCCCGTACGCCCCGGGCTCGGCCCGGCGGCGGCGGGTACGAACCGCCAGGACGGACAGCAGCACGCCCACGCCGGACGCGATCGCCAGCAGCAGGCACGCGCCGGACAGGCCCGCCGCCAGCGCATCCGCCGCCCCTTCTCCGTCCGAGCGCCGCGACTCTCCCACCGTCGCGTTGACCGTCGCCACAGCCGCCGTGAACGCGGCCGCACCGATGTATCGCGCCATGTTCGAGATGCCGGACGCCGCGCCGACGTCGTCGTCGGACACCGACGACGTGGACGCCGAACTCGCCGGACCGTTGACGAGTCCCAGGCCGACGGCCACGAGCACGAGCGGGAGGACGAACGCCGCATACCGCCAGTCCCCCCGGACGAACACCAGCCACACGCAACCGGCCGTCGTCGCCGCGAAGCCGATGGCGAGCATCGGTCCGATGCCCAGCCGATGGACTGCCCGGGGCACGAGCGGCGTGACCGCGATCAGGCCCACCGTCGCGGGCAGCGTGGCCAGTCCCGCCTGCAACGGGCTCAACGCGAGCGTGGCGGGGTTCTGGAAGTACAGACTGACCAGATACATCAGACCGTTGATCACGCCCGCGCTCAGCAGGATCCCGACCGTCGCTCCGATCAGCACACGATTCCTCAGCAGCCGCAGGTCCACCAGCGGTGCCTCGATCCGCCGCTCCACCGCGACGAACGCCACGCCCGCCACCAACGCCACGGCGAAGCACCCCAGTACCCCGGCCGACGCCCAGCCCCATGTCGCCCCCTCGCTCAGCGCGAGCAGCGCCGGGGCCAGTACGGCGGCGATCAGCACGGTCCCCGCGAAGTCGATCGAGCGACTGCGATCGGGATCGCGGGATTCGGCGACACCCCTCAGCGTGATCGGGACGCAGACGAGAGCGATCGCCGCGTCGATCCAGAACAGCCCCTGCCATCCGGTGCCTTCCACCAGCACACCGCCGGCCAGCGGCCCGGCCGCGGCGCCCACCGCCGACGCCCCGCCCCACAGCGTCACCGCCCGAACCTGCCCCGCCCCTGCCGTGGAAACGGACAACAGACTCATCCCACACGCCAGGATCGTCGCCCCCGCGGCCCCCTGGATGGCCCGACCCGCGATCACCCCCGCACCACCGCCGGACAACGCGATCAACACGCAGGAGACGATGAACAGCGCCAAGCCGCCCAGGAAGACCAGACGCCGTCCGAACACGTCGCCCAGGGCGCCCGAGGTGACGATCACCGCGGCGCCCACCAGCGAATACCCGGTGACGGCCCACTGCAAGGTGTCCAGCGACGTGCCGGTGTCCGTACTGATCGCCGGAAGCAGGATGCTCACCGCGGAGGTGTTCGCATTGACGACCAGAGTCGAGACGCAGGTCGCGATCAGCACAGCCATCGACGCCGACCGGTCGGCAGCCGCGGGTACCGCGTCGGGTGTCCGGGAATTCACATGGGCAGGTTCACACGCGTCGCACCACCCCGCAGCCCGGGACGGCAACCGGGCGGGCCCGACCGGGTGCCGTACGGCACCCGTGTGGCGCACGGATGTGATCGGCGCTTCGCGGCAACGCGGGACACGACATGGCAGGTGTGATTCAGCCGTGAGAGTGGTGAGAGGCGGGTTGACCTCGAAGACGATCGGGCACCGAGTGCCGAGCGCCGCCGCGACCCTGGCCGACGGCCCGGGGCGTGCGTCGGTGATCCGGACCCTGGAGGTCCGGTCGTGGAAGTCGTCGTCGGCGCGGTCGGCCGACCGGGTGATGGACTGCGAGTTGCCGGGGCCCTTGTGGGGCGTTGGTGGGTGGCGGTTCGTCCGGGGTTTCGTGTGTTGGTCGGGAACCCGGCGGGGCCGCGGTGGGCGGGGTCGGGCTGTGGTGGTGGGGGCTTCGCGGTGCGGGTGCGGGTGCGGTGGCCTGGGGGTTGGTCGTCGAGGGCGGCGTCGGCCGGGTCGAGGGCGCTGCGCGGGTCGTGATTGTTGTGGCGGATATCGGCCCGGAACGCGAGAGCGGTGGACCCGGTGGTGGCGTCCTCGCAGGAAGTGGCGGCCCGTAACCAGATGGCGAAGTGTCGTTCCGCGCCGGCGTTGTGGCCGCTGTCGTACGCGCGCCACGCCGGTGATGGGACGCCTCGGCGGGGCTGCTCCGAATGGGCGTCGGCCGCAGTCCCGACCCTCGTGCCGACGGGCCCACTCACACCGCGTCCCCAACCCCGCCACACCGCACCGGCCGCGCCACGGATGAACGTCTTGTCGTAGCCGAGAGCTCGGCCCAACGCCTGCCTGGGACAGGGCGTTGACCGTGCGGTGGTGGCGCAGGATCCGGGCGAGGTGGCGGGTGGCGGGGACGGCGTGGCCCTCGGGTGTCGCCGATCGCCACACCCCTTGTCGCCGGGGCGGTTCCGAGGGTCGTGGTTCGGTTTACGCCCGGGCGGGGTGGTCGAACCACGTTTCGATGGAGCGTTTGTAGCCGTCCGGCATGAACAGGGCGGGGATCTCCGCCCGGCCGAAGAGCCCGATCTCCTTGTGTTCGTGGCTGAGGACCGGGGCCGTGCGGGTGTCGAGAGGGTGGACGCCGTAGGTGACGATCAGCACGTGCCGACCGGGGATGGGCTGATACACCCAGGTGTCGAGCAGGGGGCCCGTCTTCGCGTCCCACATGGTTTCCTCGGCGACCTCGCGGACGACGCACTCTTCGGGTTCCTCGCCCAACTCCAGGCGTCCACCGGGGAGTTCCCACTCCCGACGCTCGTTACGCAGGAGCAGGACACGGTCTTCGTGGTCGACGACGACCCCCTTGACCGAGACGGGCCAGGTGCGAGGGGTGGGGTTGTCCATGGAGTCCTTCACGGGTGGCGTTCCGGGCACGGGACCTTCGGAACCTGGCACCGGGGCCGACCCGCACGGGACTCCTGCGGCGATGACGGTGGGTCGACGATTCCAACTGCTCAACCCGCCACGCCTGATGATGCCGACTTGCGCGGCTCCCGCAATGTCGGTGGGCAATGCCGACTCGCGGACGGGCGGGCGCTCCCGAAGGACCCGGCCGAGCGGCCATTGGACGCCGTCGATGCCCGGTCGGCGTTGTCCGGGCACGGTGACGGCCACTTCGGATCGGTGTTCGCCCCGGCCGGCCCCGGGTCTGGGCGATACGGCCGCGCCAAGGCGACATGGCCCGGTCCGCGTCGATCACCCGGTCACACCTCCCCCTACCGCGCGAGGTCATCGAGGCGAGCACGCCGACCGTGGAGACTGCGCCGGGGTGCGGCAAATGGCGACAGGACGGCGACCCTTCCCACGAGTGGGACGCCTGGATCAACGACGGCCTCACCTGTGAGGACATCCCCTCCGCCTCCGGCGCCGCCGGCACTGCCACCCCGCCCCGACACCCGCTGCGGTCGCCCCCGCCGCCACCGACACTCCCGACGCGGTCACCGGCCGTACGCCTACCGGCGGGGTGAACACCTGCTCGCACTCGCTGGTTCTCGCGGTCGCGTCCGGCGCCGCCTACTCCACGCGTGCCCCCGAGGGTCCGTCCCTTCGACGGCATCGAGCACCCGTGCCTGCGGGCACGGCTCCGGTGGCTTCAGCAGATGCGGGGCAGTTGTTCGCCCAGTGGCATGTCCAGCACGCGCGTGCCGCCCAGGCCCGTGCGGGCGACCACCATGCCGCGGTGCTCCTCGACGCACTCGCCGATCACGGCCGCGCCCGCGCCCAACGGGTGGGCGCGCATCGCCGCCAGGATCGCGTCGGCGTGCTCACGGGGTACGAACGCCACCAGCTTGCCCTCGTTGGCCACGTACATCGGGTCGAGGCCCAGGATCGCGCACGCGTTGGTCACGGCCGGCGGGACCGGGACGGCCTGTTCCGAGATCACCACGCCCACCCCGGCCGCCGCGGCGATTTCGTTGAGCGCGGCGCCGAGCCCGCCCCGGGTGGGGTCGCGCAGCACGTGCAGGTCCGGCGTGACCGCGAGCATCGCCTCGACCAGGCCGCCGAGCGCGGCGCAGTCGCTGCGGATCTCGACGTCGAATTCGAGACCCTCGCGCACGCTCATCACCGCCACACCGTGCACGCCGATGTCGCCGCTGACCACCACCACGTCGCCCGGGACCGCGCGTTGCGGCCGAATGTCGACGCCCGCCGGGATCAGTCCGATCCCCGCGGTGTTGAGGTAGACGCCGTCGCCGTGACCGGCCTCGACGACCTTGGTGTCGCCGGTGACGATCTCCACCCGCGCGGCGCGGGCCGCGTCGCCCATCGCCCACGCGACCCGGGCGACGACCGACATGTCCACGCCCTCCTCCAGGATGAAGGCGCAGGACAGATAGGCGGCCCGCGCCCCGCTCATCGCGAGGTCGTTGACCGTGCCGTTCACCGCGAGTTCGCCGATGCCGCCGCCGGGGAAGAACAGCGGCCGGACCACGTACGAGTCGGTGGAGAACGCGAGTCTGGCCCCGCCCAGGGTCAGCACCGCCGAGTCCGCGAGCCCGGCCAGCACCGGGCCGCCGAACGCCGGGGCGAAGACGTGCTCGACGAGTTCGGCGGACAACGCGCCGCCGCCGCCGTGGCCGGTGACGATCCTGGGATGGTCGCGCAGTGGCGTCGGACAGGTCCAGCCGGAGAAGTCGGGCGCGGAGTGCACGTCGGTGAGGTCAGACAACGGGGCTCGCCTCCCGGGGCGCGGTCGTGGCGTCGAGTCGGCGGTAGAGGTAGTAGGCGGCGCAGGCGCCCTCGCTGGAGACCATCGTGGCGCCCAGCGGGTTGCGCGGCGTGCACGAGGTGCCGAAGGCCGCGCACTCGTTGGGCTTGAGCAGGCCCTGGAGCACCTCGCCGCTGCGACACTCGGCGGGCTCGCGGGTGGTGATGTCGGTGACCTCGAAGCGGTGCTCCGCGTCGTGCTCGCGATAGCGCGGCGACAACCGCCAGCCGCTGTCGGGGATCACCCCGATGCCGCGCCAGGCTCGGTCGGTGACCTCGAAGACGTCGGCGAGCATGGCCCTGGCCGCGGGGTTGCCCTCCGGGCGCACCGCGCGGGCGTAGGCGTTGTCGACGGTGTGTTCGCCGCGTTCGAGTTGGCCCACGGTGCGGCGGATGCCCTCCAAGATGTCCAGCGGTTCGAACCCGGTGACCACGATGGGGACCCGGTGGCGTTCGGCGAGCGCCGGATACTCGTCGATGCCCATCACGCTGCACACGTGGCCCGCCGCGAGGAACCCCTGTACGCGGCAGTCGGGCGAGTTCATGATCGCCTCGACGGCGGGCGGAACCCGTACATGCGAGACCAGCAGGCTGAAGTTGCGAATGCCCAGCCGCCTGGCCTGATACACCGTCATGGCATTGGGCGGTGCGGTGGTTTCGAAGCCGATGCCGAAGAAAACCACTTCGCGATCCGGGTTGTCCCGGGCGATCTTGAGCGCGTCCAGCGGTGAGTACACCACCCGAACGTCGCCGCCCTCCGCACGCACCCGGAACAGGTCGCGATCCGTCCCCGGTACCCGCAGCATGTCGCCGAACGAGCAGAAGACCACCCCTGGGCGGGCCGCGATCGCCAACGCCTTGTCGATGATCTCCAGCGGCGTGACGCACACCGGACACCCGGGTCCATGGATCAACTCCACCTCGGGAGGCAGCAGTTGATCGATGCCGTGCCGGATGATCGTGTGCGTCTGCCCACCGCACACCTCCATGATCGACCAGGGGCGGGTCACCGTCGCCCGGATCTCGTTCAGCAGGCGACGGCCCACCTCCGGATTGCCGAACTCCTCCAGATACTTCACCGCGCGATCTCCCTCGCTGTGTCGCCCGCGGCGACCGCGGGGCCCGATCCGGGCGCCTCGTTCGGCCCGGACACCCAGTCCAGTTCGCCGGCCGCCTCCCATGGATCGCCGAACTCCTCTTGCAGCAGCCCGAGTTCGTCGAACAGCGCCAGCGTCTGCCGAGCCGACTCCTCGTCCAGCCGCTGCAGCGCGAACCCCACGTGCACGATGGCGTATTCGCCCACCCGCAGGTCCGGGAGATATTCGAGGCACACTTCCTTGACCACGCCGCCGAAGTCGACGAGAGCCATCCGGGTGCCGTCGCGATCCTCGATGCTGGTCACTCTGCCGGGTACCGCCAGGCACATCGGATTCTCCTCGTAGTCCGGAACGGCTTTGATTCGACGCTGTGATTCGACGACTGTGATTCGACGGCTGTGCTTCAACGGACGGCGGAGCGATCGTGCGCCGCCACCATCAATTGGCCGAGCGCGAGCCCGCCGTCGTTGGGCGGGACCCGGTGATGCCGCAGCACGGTGAAGCCGTCCGCGCCCAATACCCGCGTACACGCCGACACCAGGAGCGCGTTGGCGAACACCCCGCCGGTCAGCGCGACCGCCGTCGGTCCGTACACCTCCCGCGCCCGCGCGCAGACCCGGGCGACAAGATCGGTCACCGCATGGTGGAAGCGGGCCGCGAGCACCGGAACGGGTACGCCCGCCCGCAGGTCCGACAACGCGGCGGTCAACACCGGCCCCGGATCCGCGACCAGCAACGCGGGAGCCGCAGCCGGCAGCAACGCGAAGGCGTAGCCCGCTCCCGGCTCCACGCCCACGGCGGCCGCTTCGAGCTCGATCGCGGCCTGCGCCTCGTAGCCCGCCCGATGACAGATCCCGATCAGCGACGAGAACGCGTCGAACAGTCGGCCCATGCTCGACGTCGGCACACAGCCGAGCCCGCGCACCAACTGGACCTCCAACACCCGCAGTTCCTCCGCAGGGCAGGCCGCGACCGGAGGCAGATCGGGCGACCACGGCAGGCCCGCGGCGTGCAGGTGCGACAACGCCATGCGATACGGCCGGGCGACCGCGCCGTCCCCGCCCGCGAGCGGGGCGTAGCGCAGGTGCGCCAGGCGCCGGTAGCCCGCGTAGTCGGCGAGCAGGAACTCGCCGCCCCACACCGCCCCGTCGTCGCCGTAGCCGGTGCCGTCGAACGCGACGCCGAGCACCGGCTGTGCACCGGTGAGGCCGTGTTCCGCCATCGCCGCCGCGACGTGCGCGTGGTGGTGCTGTACCGCCGTGACCGGCCGGCCCGCCACGTCGCGCCGCGCCCACGCGGTGGACCGGTAGCCGGGGTGGCGATCGGCGGCCAACGCCTGCGGCCGCACACCGGTCACCGCCGTCAGGTGCTCGACCGCGTGGCCGAACGCGGTCAGGGTCGCGATGTCGTCCATGTCGCCCACGTGCGCCGACAACCACGCCTGGCGTCCCTCGCCCACCGCGAACACGTTCTTCAGATCCCCGCCCGTCGCCAGGATCGCCGGGATCGGCGCCGGCAGCCCGATCGGCAACGGGGCCCAGCCGCGCGATCGGCGCACGAACATCGGCTCGCCGTCGACGACCCGCACCACCGAGTCGTCGCACGCCACGTGGATCGGCCGATCGTGGGTGAGCCACGCGTCGGCGAGCGACGCCAGTCGGGTCAGCGCCTGCGCGTCGTCGATCACGATCGGCGCGCCGGCCGGGTTGCCGCTGGTGAGGACGAGCAGTTCCGGCCCGGGCGGATCCCCCGGGAGGCCGAGCAGCAGGTGGTGCACGGGCGTGTACGGCAGCAGGAAACCCAGGTCGGGGCTGCCCGGCGCGACCGCGGGCGCGAGCCCGGAACCGCCCGCGCGCCGGCGCAACAACACGATCGGCCGGGCCGCGCCGGTCAGCAGCTCGCGCTCCCGGGGACCCACGTGCGCGTGCGGCTCGACGTCCGCGACGGAGCGCGCCAGTACCGCGAACGGCTTGTCGCCGCGGGCCTTGCGCGTGCGCAGCAGAGCCACCGCGTCGGGATTGCCCGCGTCGCACGCCAGGTGGTAGCCGCCGAGGCCCTTGACCGCGACGATCGCCCCGTCCGCGAGCATCCGCCGGGCCTGGGCGATCGGATCCGCGCCGCCGTCCACGCCGGGCCCGACCAGGCTCAGCCGAGGACCACACCCGTGGCACGCGACCGGTTGCGCGTGGAACCTGCGGTCGGCGGGATCGCCGTACTCGCGGGCACACTCCCCGCACATCGGGAACCGGGCCATCGTGGTGTGCGCGCGGTCGTACGGCAGGGCCGTGACGATGGTGAAGCGCGGGCCACAGTCGACGCACGTGACGAACGCATGCCGGTGTCGACGATTGCCCGGGTCGACCAGCTCGGCCAGGCAGTTCGCGCAGGTCCCCACATCCGGCGGGATCAGCGTCCGGCCCGACCCGCCGGCCGGCGACGCGAGGATCGTGAACCCGGCGACGCCGTCGACGGGCAACTCCTCGTCGCGCACCGACTCGACGGTGGCCAACGGCGGGGCATCCGTGCCCACCCGGCGCCGGAACTCCGCGACCGCGGCCGACGGGCCCTCGACCTCCACGACCACGCCCGCACCGGTGTTGACGACGTGACCGGCCAGGCCGAGCCGGTCGGCGAGGGTGAACACGAACGGCCGAAACCCCACCCCCTGCACGACGCCGCGCACCGCGATGCGCAGCCGCCGGGTGGCGATCAGGTCCGCGTCGGTGGTCAAGACACCTCCTCCGCGAGGTCGTGGGTGTGGGTGTGTCCGTCGTGCGTGTGGGTGTACGCAACGGCGGGTTCCTCGTCACGGCCGTGTTCGTGGCCGTGCCCGCCCGGGTCGCGGGCCTGCCGCGCCATCACCGGTACATGCGCCGGCGTGCCCGCCGACACCGCCAGCGCGCGATCCAACAGGCCGCCGACGCCCAGCCCGGAGCGGGCGGAGGTGAACAACACCTCGACCCCCGGGTTGACCTGCCGGACGTTGGCCAGGAACGTGGCCTCGTCGAACTCCACCGCCGCGGCGATGTCCAGCTTCGTCAGCACGACGAGATTCGCCAGCCCGAACGCCGTGGGGTACTTGAGCGGCTTGTCCTCGCCCTCGGTGACCGACGCGAGCGCCACCCGCAGGCTCTCGCCCAGGTCGTAGGACGCCGGGCAGACCAGATTGCCGACGTTCTCCACGAACAGCAGCCGCGCGTCGTCCGGCAGCCAGCCCGCCAGATGCCGGCGCAGCATCGC
Organism: Embleya sp. NPDC059213; assembly: GCF_042754445.1. Classification (NCBI taxonomy): domain Bacteria; kingdom Bacillati; phylum Actinomycetota; class Actinomycetes; order Kitasatosporales; family Streptomycetaceae; genus Embleya; species Embleya sp. NPDC059213. The sequence continues at coordinate 75,074 of NZ_JBHZAV010000001.1, read as the reverse complement.
CGACTCCAGATGGCACAGGCCGTCGGTGAGGATCTGCTTCACCGGAACGCCCGCCCTGGCCAGCCGGGTCGCGTCGTTCTCGGTCGCGAGGTCGGCGGTGAGCGCCGCGACCGGTACGCCGCGGGAGCGGGCCGCCCGCAGTTCGGCCTCCAAAAGCGCGGTCTTGCCGCTGCCGGGGCTGGACAACAGGTTGACGGCGACGACACCTCGCGCGGCGAGTTCGGCGCGCAGCTCGCTCGCGCCGAGATCGTTCTTGGCGAGTACGGCCCGGCGGAGATCCTCGACACGGCACATGGGGTCAGCCCTCCTGGGCGGGTCGCGCGAAAGCAAGAGCGGGAGCCGGGGAGTCGGCCCAGGCGACGTCGACGATCTGCAACTCGCGGCCGGCAAGCAGTTCGGCCGTGGCGCCGTCGCACCGGGGGCAGCACAGGTCCGGTGGCATCCCGACCGCCCACTCCACCGCGCACGGCGCACAACGGGCCCGGGCCGGCACGGTCTCGACGATCAGCTCGGCGCCCCGCAACACCGTGTCCGAGCAGGCCAGTTCGAAGGAGAAGGACAACGCATCGGGGACCACGCCGGCGAGTTCGCCGACCCGCAGACGTACGGTCAGGGCGGCGCTCGCCCCGATATCCCGAGCGGCCTGCTCGACCTGCTCGACGACGGCCATCGCGATCGACATCTCGTGCATCGGTCCTCCTCCCGCAGGCGCCGGCCGCTGCGGCGGCTCGAACCGCGTCGAGCGGTGTGTCCGTCGCGGGTTCATTACAGGGGCCGGTGGCGACGTGTCCGGGGTACCCACGCCGTCACCGCCCCCACAGGTCAGCCATTTGCCGCAGCGCGACGCCCCCGCTCGCCGGACGGCCACCGACCGGGTGTTCACATCCTGCGCATGCGCAGGTAGCGCTTGATGTCGGGCAGGTTGGGGACGACAACGACGACGACGCCCAGGAGCGTCGCGCCGATCAGGATCTTTCGCACGCCGGTGCCTCTCTCGTGGTGGGGTGTTGCGGGTCGTGGTGGGGCGGGTCGGGTCGGTGCCGGTCCGGCCGCGTCGCAACCGGGTTCGGGGCCGCTTCGGCGGCGATTCGTGCGTCCGTATCGGTACCGCCGGCGGCCCGACCCGGCCGGGTGCCCGGCGGGGCCTCTTCGGCGAGCACCCGCAGGATCAGGGCGACCGCCTCGTCGACGGCCGCCGCCACCGGCGGGCTGAGGCCGATGCCCTCCGCCAACGAGGCGGGTTCGCACCCGACCACCAGGACACGGTTCGGTGGGCTGCCCCCGGTGCCCGCGCTGAGCGTGCCGAGCAGGGCCAGTACCGCGTCCGGTCCCATGCGATGGCCGTCGAGGAGGGCGGACCCGGGCTCCACCGAGCCGGCGACCGCCGCCTCGATCAGATAGACCGTGCCCGGCGCACCTCCGCGTGCGGTGGCATCCACCAGGACCAACGTCTGGTAGCCCTCCAGGAGTTGGTACGCCAGGTGCACGCCGCGTACGCCGAAGTCCACCACCTCGACCCCGGCAGGCAGCGGGTGACCGCCGAGCCGAGTGACCGTCTCCACGCCGAACCCGTCGTCGCCGAGAAAGATGTTGCCGACGCCGGCGACCAGTACGTGCGGGGTCGGACCGGCCTCCGGCGGTGGCTCGTGGGCGTTCACGCGTCCTCCGGGAAGCTGATCTCGTCCGGTTGGAAGTACAGGAACCGGCCCTGGAGCCGCCGCAGATCCGCGCCGGGATCGTCGTCCACGATCACCGCGAGGTGCACCGTGCCGTCGACGTCGTGCAGCACGGCCTCGACGAGAGCGTCGCGTCCGTGCAGGAAGAGATCCTGCGCGTCGGTGCGCCGAGGTCCCGGCCGCAGCCGGACCCGGCTGCCGGCGCCGACCGAGCGACCCTCGACGGTGACCCGGTCGGTCGCCGGGTCGAATCCGGCGTCGCTCGCCGGATCCCACCACGGCGTCTCCGGCGGCACGGACAGCGCGGGAGACGCGAACGGGTCGGACGAGAAGGCATCCGACGAGAGGCGGTCGGACGAAGGAGCATCGGACGCGAGGCCGGGCGACACCGGGACGCCGACCGCGAACGGGTCCGGCGGCAAGGTGCCCGCCGAGGGCGCGCCGATCTGCTCCGGCCCCCTGCCCCCGGTCACCTCGCGCAACGCCCGTACCGTGCCGTGCAGGCGTTCCCACACCTCCGGCGGCAGCGAGTCGGCGAGATCGACGGCCGCCCCGGCTCGGGCGTCGGTGCCGCGTGCCTCGCGCTTCTCCTGCTCGGTCAGCGCCGATGTGCGCAGGGCGAGGATCTCGTCGATCTCGGTGGCGTCGTACAACGCGCCCGGGCTTTCCGGCGCCACCTGGGGGTGGTCCTCCAGGATGATCGGCGAGGACAGGACCACGTCGTCGCGATCGCTCGCCAGGACCGGCCACGTGTGCAGGTTCCGGCACCCGTGCGAGGCGACCTTGGCCCACTCCGGCGGATCGGTCACGGACAGGAACGACCCGGCGGACAAGCCGAGCAGCACGTGCGCGGAGACCAGCGAACTGGGCAGCGCGGCCTCCCGGTCGGCCCGCGTCGGGGGGACCCATGTGCCGGTGTTCTCGACTTCGACGGTGAGCCTGAGCGTGGTGTACGGGCCGGGCAGTTCGGCGGTCCGGACCCGGATCACGCCGTCCACCCGCTCGCGTCGGTGCACCAGGCGGCCGATCGACCGGCCGTCGAGCTCGACCGGTTCGATCTCCTCGCGCGCGGGCCTGGTGAACGCGAACGTACCCCCTTCGCCGGCCAACCGGTCCACGGGAAGCACCAGTTCGATGCGCTCCTCGACGCCCTCGTCCCACGGCACGAACACCCGGTCCGGCAGTTCCAACTTCTCGACCCCCTCGAAGGCGCCGTCCTCGCGGACTCGTTCCACCGTGCGTCGTCGAGCGTGCAGGAAGCGCACCTGGACCGAGAGCGTCGAGCCCCGGCGCGGGTCGATCAGGCACTCGGTGCGCTGCGCGCAGTGTTCGGCGCTGTCGGCACCCCACGCCGGCGGTACCAGCACGCCGAACTGCCAGCGCATCCGGTTCTTGGCCGCCGACGCCCGGTACGGGTAGAGCACGTAGCCCTCGAAGAGCACGGCATCGGCGATCTGCCGAGCCGCCGCGAACCGCGCGGCGACCTCGGGCGTGAACACGGCCTCGCTCATCGCGCCGCCCCCTCGGTCGGCCGCCGGCTGAGACCGCCGAACACGGGTGCCGTGGACGGGGGTTCGGCCGCGTCGAGCAGCGCCCGCACGGTCGCCTCCCAGGACGGCAACCCGTGTCGGGAGCGGTACGCGAGCAACGCGTTCATCGCGTCGCGCGGCAGTCTGAGCCAGCCGCAGCCGGGGAAATGTTGCTCGATCATGTCGTGCCACACCCCCACCGGCAGGCCGAACCGGGCCTCCTTGTGCCACGGCACCGGCTCGACCCGAAAGCCGCCGGCGCCGGTGAACGCCGTACCGGAGAACAACAGCAGCAACGGCACCTCGCCCTCGGCCAGCGCGTGGAAGTAGCGGGACGAGGCGATGTCCATGTCATACGTGCACGGCACGACCAGGTCCACCTCGGTCTCGCCGGTGAACCCCGGCACGGTCAGCGAGACCTGCGCGAACTGGATCGGGTTGAGCGTGGTGCCCCACCGCGAGCGATCACCGAACAGCACGTCCAGCCGTTCGCCCTCCGCCGCGCCGTAGCGCCGCCGGGCCGGCTCGATCCGCATCTGGCAGCGCAACGCGAGCGCGTGCACCCGGGCGTCGTTCTCGGCGGTGATCCGCAACCGGAGAACCAGGGTGGGACCGGCCGCGTACGCATCGGCACGGGCGCCGACACACGTGAAGTTCAGCTCGGTCACGGCTGCTGCCCCTCGGCCGGGACGCCCGCCGGAACAGCGGGGGAAGCGGGGAACGCAGGGGCGACCGCCACGGGCCGGGCAGGCTCCGGGGAAACGGTGTCGGACGCCGGATGCGGTGCTTCCTGCGCGACGCCCTGCCCGGTGCCGCGGAGCACCTGTGCGCGGGCACGTACCCCGTCGAAGAAGGCCGCCAGATCGGCCCGGGCCTCGGCGCCGCCGTCGAAGCCCTGCCAGTGCAGGCGCATCCGGCCCACCAGTTCGTAGCAGATGTCGATCGGCACCAGGAAGCACTCGCTGCGCTCGTCGGCGCGCCGCACCAGCAGCGCCTCCACGTCGGGCCGCAACTCCCGGGCGAGCGTGCTCTCGCCGAGCACCGCCTGCCACATGTCCGGGTCGAGTTCGCTCTCGGTGGCGCCGGCCGGGCTCGGGTAGAACGCGACGAACCGGTCCAGGGCCGCGTTGCGGAAGAAGAACGCGGTGCCGACCGGGATCTGCAGGCTCTCCCAGGCGCCCTCGCCGAGGCTGTGGTCGGGATCCACGAGGTAGCGCTCGGGCACCGCGCGGAACCGGCCGCGCGCGGCGCCGCGTTGCTCGAACAACATCGCGCAGCCCCGGCACGCGCACGCCAGGACGCGCGCCTCGGTGTCGACGAGGTGCCGGTGTCCCGGGTCGACCTCCTGCCCGCACAGTTCGCACCGCTCGGGCCGCGGTGGTGCGGCCCGGCGAAACCGGCGCAGCCCCGTCGCCGCGGTCACCGCGTCACCCCGGCCGGGCGGGAGCCGATCTGGAGCAGCGCGGGCTCGGGCGGCGCGGCGGGCACGTGCTCCAGGTCGAGCGCGGTGACCTCGGGGGCGTGGCACGCGAGTGCGGCCTCGATCGCCTCGCGCGCGGTCCCCGCGGTACTCCCGCAGCCGCAGCCGGAGCTCTCGGCCGCCACCCGCAGCCGCAGGGTCCCGGACGTCGCGTCGAAGCCGAGCACCTCGGCCGGGTGATCCGCGACCGCGGTCAGGCCCCGGGCGATCCGGGTGTCGACGTCGTCGGGGTGCAGGTCGTGCAACACGAGCAGACCGGTGACCAGTTCGTCCGCCAGCACCGTGCGTCCGGCGGCCCCGGCGGCCCGGAGCAGGACCGCCAGCCGGGTGAGCCCGGCGCCGTAGAAGTCCATCAGGGCGCGCACCAGGTCCTCGGCCGCGGCCCGGACGGCCGGATCGTCCCGCTCGTCCAGGCCGGCCAGGATCTCCTCGACCCGCAGGCCGGTCTCGTCGGCGTTCACCCGCCCAGTCCGCTCAGGCCGGTGGGCATGTGCATCTCGCGCAGGGTCCGGCCCTCGCCGAGATACATGTGCACGCCGCACGGCAGGCACGGGTCGAAGCTGCGCACCGCGCGCATGATGTCGATGCCCTTGAAGTTCTCCGGAGGGTTCTCCTCGAAGATCGGCGTGTTCTGCACGGCGTCCTCGTACGGCCCCGGGGTGCCGAGAGTGTCCCGCACGCTGGCGTTCCACGGCGTCGGCGGATACGGGTGGTAGTTGGCGATCTTCCCGTCCCGGATGACCATGTGGTGCGACAGCACGCCGCGGACCGCCTCGGTGAAGCCGACGCCGACGGCCTGGTCGGGCACCTCGAACTTCTCCCACGTCTTGGTGTTGCCCGAACGCACCTCGTCGAGGGCCTTCTCGGCGAAGTGCACGGCCATCGCGGCCATGTACGCCTGGAAGTAGGTGCGGGCCCGGTTGCGTTCGAGGGCGTTGCTCCACTTGGGGATCTTCCACTCGAACGTGGTCTCGGGCTTGGTCATCGACTTCGGCAGGTTGATCACCACGCTGTGCCCGGTGGACTTGACGAAGCCGGTGTCGACCAGGCCGTTGAGCGCGGTGGACCACAGCCGGGCGAGCGGGCCGCCGCCGGTGTCGAGGGCGAGATAGTCCTTGCCGTCGTACCAGCGCGGCGACATCACCCAGCTGTAGTTGCCGGCGAAGTCCCGCTTCTGCGGTTCCGGGATGGTGTGCTGGTTCCACGGGTGGCGCGGATCCACGGGGTTGCCGAGCGGGTCGTGCGTGACGAACTGCTCCTGGCCCTCCCAGTCCTTGTAGTACGAACTGCCGAGCAGGATCCGGATGCCGAGGTTGATCTCGGTGAGGTCGTTGGTGATCAGCTTGCCATCCACCACGATGCCCGGGCTCACGTACATGCGCCGACCCCAGTCGGTCATGTTGCGATACGTGAAGTCGCAGTGGTCGGGGTCGTTGAGCGCGCCCCAGCAGCCGAGCAGGACGCGGCGGCGGCCGACCTCCTCGTAGCCGGGCAGCGCCTCGTAGAAGAAGTCGAACAGGTCGTCGTGCAGCGGGACGACGCGCTTCATGAATTCGACGTAGCGCATCAGCCGGGAGAGGTAGTCGGTGAACAACTGCACCGACGCGACCGTGCCGACGCCGCCCGGATACAGCGTGGAGGGGTGCACGTGGCGCCCCTCCATGAGGCAGAACATCTCCCGCGTGTATCGGCTGACCTGCAACGCCTCGCGGTAGAACTCGCCCTCGATCGGATTGAGCGAGCGCATGATGTCGGCGATCGTGCGGAAGCCGTGCTCGGCGGCGTGCGGGGACTCGGTGCGCTCGGCCAACTCCAGGACGCCCGGGTTGGTTTCGCGGACCATCTTCTCGCAGTAGTCCACCCCGACCAGGTTCTCCTGGAAGATGTTGTGGTCGAACATGTACTCGGCCGCCTCGCCGAGGTTGATGATCCACTCGGCCAGATGCGGGGGCTTGACGCCGTAGGCCATGTTCTGCGCGTACACCGAACAGGTCGCGTGGTTGTCGCCGCAGATCCCGCAGATCCGGCTGGTGATGAAGTGCGCGTCGCGCGGGTCCTTGCCGCGCATGAACACGCTGTAGCCGCGGAAGACCGACGACGTGCTGTAGCACTCGGCCACGCGTTTCTGCTTGAAGTCGATCTTGGTGTGGATGCCCAGGCTGCCCACGATCCGGGTGATCGGGTCCCAGGACATCTCGGTGAGGCCGCTGCCGTCACCGGCCGCCTTCGTCGTCGTCGATGTCATCGTGTGTGTGGCCCTTCTGGGGGGAAGACGTCGGCGAGCAGGACGCCGGCCGCGCGGACGGGGGTGGATCGGCGGGGCTGGTTCAGCGGGGCGCGCGGTAGCCCGTGGTGAGCTGGGGGCCGCGTCGGCGCCAGCGGGGCTCCTCGTCCACGGTCTTGGCGGTGATCGCGCGCAGCTTGCGGATCAGCACGCCGTACGCGCCGCTCGCGGTGCTGGAGACCTTGCCGCCGGGGGGTTCGTCCATGAAGGGCATGAACTTGTCCGGGAAGCCGGGCATGGTGCACGCGATACAGATGCCGCCGACGTTGGGGCAGCCGCCGATGCCGTTCATCCAGCCGCGCTTGGGCACGTTGCACTTGACCACGGGGCCCCAGCAGCCGAGTTTCACCAGGCATTTGGGGGAGTCGTAGGTCTTGGCGAACTGGCCCTGCTCGTAGTAGCCCGCCCGGTCACAGCCCTCGTGCACGGTCGCGCCGAACAGCCAGGCTGGGCGCAGCTTGTCGTCGAGCGGGATCATCGGCGCGGAGCCGGCGAGCTGGTAGAGCAGATAGGTGAGCGTCTCGGAGAAGTTGTCGGGCTGGATCGGGCACCCGGGCACGCACACGATGGGCAGGCCCGCCTTGGACTTCCAGTCCCAGCCGAGATAGTCCGGAACGCCCATCGCGCCGGTCGGATTGCCGGCCATGGCGTGGATGCCGCCGTAGGTCGCGCAGGTGCCGATGGCCACGATGCCGGTCGCCTTGGGCGCGAGGCGGTCGAGCCATTCGCTGGTGGTGATGGGTTGACCGGTCTCCGGGTCGTCGCCGAAGCCGCTCCAGTAGCCCTCGGCCTTGATCGACTCGTTGGGGATGGAGCCCTCGACGACCAGGACGAACGGGTCGAGCTCGCCGCGTTCGGCCTTGAAGAACCATTCGATGAAGGTGTCCGCGCCCTGCACGGGACCACACTCGAAGTCGATCAGCGGCCAGTGGACCGCGATCGCGGGCAGCCCGGGCAGGGTTCCGGTGACGATCTCCTCGATGCTCGGTTGCATCGCGGCGGTCAGCGCGACGGAGTCGCCGTCGCAGCTCAAGCCGGCGTTGATCCACAGAATGTGGATCAGGGACGGATCCGGATCGGCCGGGGTCGGGGTGGTCTGGGTGGAACTCGCGGACGTGGCGCTCATGAGGACGCCTCCTCGAAGGTCATGAGTCCGACAAAACGGACTTGTGATCTTCATATCAGCAGGTGGCGGGATGTTCAGAACGTTTCGCCCGTCCGGGGGGTGTTGCGCGTCCGGAGGGTGTAATCGGGTGGGCGGGGCGCGGAGGGCTCGACGGCGGCGCGGGAGGGTGCGTGTCGTGCCGAACCGGATGGGCGAGACGGGGGTGGAGGCTGCGTCTCTCGGGGGTGGCTCGGACGATCGGGCACGGGGACGGGCGAGGGGATGGTCGCCGGTCGGGACACGGCTTGGGTGCGGCTCGGGCGCGGGTCGGGCGTCGGCGGGGGTGGGGTCGCCGTGGCGAGCCGTGGCCCACAGGGTGGGGCGGTGCCCTCGTCCGGGGTGTCCGCCGGACGAGTCCGGCCTCGCGCGTGAGATGGGCGACGCGGCGCTGCTCGACGCGGGGCGCCGTCATGCTCCCGGCGCGCGCTCGGTATTGCCGGTTCCAGCCGGGTATATAACTCTTTCGTCCTTGGGGAACGAGGCCGCGGGGGGTGGCGATCGCCGGTACCGGCCGGATGGAGCAGGCCGGTACCGGCGATGGTCAAGGGCTGGGTGGCGGGCGTGGTCAGGCGACTGCGGTCTTCCAGATTGCGTACGCCACGCCGTCGGCGTTGCGATTGAGCACCGTGGCGTCGATGTTGCTCGTGGTGTCACACGCGGAGTGGTAGCACGAGTCGTAGGAGGCGCCGGCCGTGCCGCCCCACTTGGTCGCCTGCGCCGAGCTCTTGATGGCGCTGGCGCCCGCGGCGTAGCCGGAGGTGGGGATGCCGGCTCGCTGGAAGGAGTAGTCGTCGGAGCGGCCTTGGCCCTCGACGTTCTCCTCGGGACGCAGGTTCAGCGTGTCCCAGTACGCCTTGAGGGGCGCGGCGGTGGCCGAGTTGATGTTGTTGATGAAGTAGCCCGCGTTGCGTGAGCCGACCATGTCGAAGTTGTAGTAGCCCTTGATCGAGGAGCGCTGCGCCGAGGTGAGTTGGCTGACGTAGTACTGCGAGCCCTGGAGGCCCTGTTCCTCGCCGGCCCACCAGCCGAAGCGCACGTGCTTGGTGAGGGTCGGGTTGGCCTGGGCGAGCGCGAGGGCGTTCTCCAGGAGGGTGGCGGAGCCGGAGCCGTTGTCGTTGATGCCGGGTCCGGCGGAGACGCTGTCGAGGTGGGCGCCGAACATGACGACCTGGTTGGCGGGGCCGCCGGGCCAGTCGGCGATCAGGTTGTTGGAGCGGTATCGGCAGGAGGTGCAGACCTGCTCGGACACGGTGAAGCCGGCGGCCTGGAGCTTGCTCTTCACGTAGGCCACGGACGCGGTGTAACCGGCGCTGCCCGCACGGCGGTTGCCGCCGTTCTGCGACGCGATGCGGTTGAGCTGGGTCAGGTGCGCCTGGACGTTCGCCACGTTGATGTCGGGCGGCGCCAGGCTCCGGTTGCCGGGCCCGGTGACGGCCTGCGCCTGGGAGCCGGGCGGCGCGGGTGGTTCGGCCGCGGACGACTGGGTCGCCGAGCCGAGGGTTAGGCCGACGAGTAAGGCGAGGACGGTCCCGGCGGTGGTCAATGTTCGATTCATCGAGGCTCCTTTGGTGGAAGGCAGACCTCGACCACGCCACCGACCTGCTGTCGTGGGCACCTCGTGAGGGCCGCAGACGACCGAGCAGGACGGGGTCGTGCTCGAGCAAGCGAAACACTCACACAGGCGTCCGTGCCGGGCGAAGGGACCCGGCCGAACCGGCAAATTCCGGGAAACGGGCCCGCCTCGGGTGCTCCGGGGCTGCGACCGGGTGCCGTGTACCGACCCGCGCGCGCCGCCGCACGCACATCGTGGCCTCGGATCACGCCGCTGCCGAACACCACCGGGGGAGAGGACGGCGAGGACACCGGAGCCTGTGCGGCGCGACCACCGCGGCGCCGATCGCGACCGCGTGCAGCCCGTTCGTCATTCCGTCGGGGAAGGCGTCCCGTACCGGCGCGGGCAGCGAACGCGGCCGCTCCGGGGGCAGGTTGGCGATGTCTTCGGGGCATCTTGGGATGTCGCCGATGCTCGAACAGACAGCCGCGACGCCCGTTTCATCCGGTGAGCGTCCCCAACCGCGAAGGTATCGCTTGCGTGCCGCTGGAGCAGGCCATGCCGGCTCCGTGACCGGACCGGCCTCGGTTGCCGGACGGCATTGCCCGATCCGGAGCGTCGTATTCACGTCCGGGGGAAGTGCGGGACGGCTACCGAAGGATCTTCATGGCGGAAGAGCTGTACGCGACGTCGAAGAGCAACCGGGGCGACATCGTGATTCGGTTGCTGCCGAACCACGCGCCGAAGACGGTGAAGGACTTCGTGGAGTCGGCGACGGGCGAACGCCGATGGGCCGACCCGAACATCGGGTAGCCGGGCAATGAACTGCTGTACGACGGGACGGTGTTCCACCGGGTCATCGACGTGGTGACGATCCCGGTTCTCGGCAATGGGTCGGGGTGTCGCTCGGCGTCGTGCCCGCCGATGGTGCCCGGTGTGCCTGCTTCGTCCGAGGAACCTAACCGGGGGGACGGGCGGGGTCGTGTGTTTGCGTGGTGGTTCGTGAGTCCAGGTGGGCCAAGAGCAGTGATTGCAGGTCCGGGGTCAGGGCGATGACGTCCTCGCTCGTCGGAACCAACGCCAACCCGCCGTTCTTGGGGATGCCGCGGTGAAACGCCGCGTCGACCCTGCTTGCCTCGAACAGACGCCCGTCCGGGGACAGCACGAGACTGTGTTCCTTGTTGCCGGTCTCCGGCGCGATCGTCGCCAGTTCCCAGGCCTGGCCGACCGCCTCGAAGACCCGCACCAACTGCTTCTTGCGGCCGAACAGGCCGGCTTTCTCCTCGCGGGTGTCGACGTGCAGGAACAGTGATACGAGCTTCCGTGTGGGCAGCCGCCCGGCCACGTCGGCCACGAAGGTGGCGAGCTCGGGAGTCATCCGAACTCCCCGGCGCGAGTCGATGCCCCGGAGCCTGAGGTGCTCCCGCTCTTCCGCGAACTTGATCTGTTCGACCTCGTGCTCTCGCCTTCGAGCATCGTCGACCGGCTCCATCCGCCACCCCCGTGTTCCTGGTGCCGGGCACGATAGTCCGCGATGGGCCGTCGTGACTCGGGAATGGCGAAGAACCGCCGGGGGAGAGGACGGAACGAGCGGCCGGCATCGGAGGCCACCTTGGTGTTGGGCGACCTCGGATAACTGGCCTGAGCGAGTGTTGTCTCATTGCCGGTCGTGGTGATCCCCTGGTCCGCGAACAGCCGAGTGGCGGCGGCCAGGACGCGTTCCCGTGCGCCTCGCCCCGGCCGTTGCGCCGGCTGCGCGGGTACGTCCGCTTCCGTCTCCGGTGCCGCATTCATGGGGCGAGTATACGGCGGCGTTTACTTCCGGTGTGGCGGGTGGGTAGAGTTGCATCCATCCAAGTAAACGTTTACGTTTACCTTTGTGTGGGTGAGGAGTACTTCATGGGTCGGTCCGGTCATACCGAGCTGAGTGGTTACGCGGAGCGGCTGATCCGCGGCCGACGAGCCGTGCGTGCGTTCCGGCCCGACGCCGTGGCCCCGGAGACGATGCGTGCGATCTTTTCGCTGGCCGGCGCTGCGCCGTCCAACTCCAATACGCAGCCGTGGCGGGTGGAGGTGATCAGCGGTGCGCTGCGCGACCGTCTGGCGGACGCTCTGCAGGCGGCCCACGCCGCACGCCGTACCTCCGCCGACTTCCCGTATCGCGACGACATGTACGCGCCGGTGCAGCAGGAACGGCGTGCCGCCTTCGGTGCCGAGCTCTACGGCGCGCTGGGTATCGGCCGTGACGACACCGCGGCCCGGGTGGCCTACGACGCCGAGAGCCTGCGGTTCTACGGCGCACCGCACGTCGCGTTCCTCTTCGTCTCCTCGGGCCGTGCCGACGCGCGGCCGGCCGCGGATGTCGGCGCCTACATGCAGACGCTGCTGCCGGCGATGGCCGCGTACGGCGTGGACAGCTGTCCGCAGGGGCTGCTGAGCTTCTACGCCGATACCGTGCGCGGCGAACTCGGCGTCAGCGAGGGGAAACTGCTGGTCGGGGTCTCGTTCGGCTACGCCGACGGTGCCGCACCGGTGAACCGGGTCAGCGCCGGACGCGTGGAACTGGCGGCGACTACGACGTTCCACGACCAGGCCGCGTCCGATGGATGGGATGTGGTGGGAGTTCGTGGGGGCTGACCGGCGGCCGGGGGAATCCGATCGACCCGTTGTTGCCGGATCGTACGCGGGATGCCCTCCGGTCCGTCGGCCTGCCAAGCCCGGAGGTACGTCGCACGCGGTCGTGACGGCGGACCGCCGCCGAGTTGGGTCGAGACTTCGAAGCAGCGACGGATCGCCGACACCGCAGGCGTCCGGCCGTCGCACGGTTTGTCCAGGGCTGCCAAGGCCGCCCTTTGGATGGCGACGCCGAAGTGCCCCGGTCGTACACACCGCCCCGGCGGGAGGAAATCCACCGAACCGGACCGCCGTCTTGGCCGTCCGACGTCGGGCCGGCCTCCCGGGGGCCGGCCGCCGGGCCGCCATAATCGGCCACCGCGTCGCGGCGAATGCCTCGCGTTTATACAGGGGTGATTCAACGCATGGCCGGGTACGTATGTGCATGCTTAATTGGCGCTTCCGAGTGATTGATAAGAATCACCCTCGAAGAATGCCGATTATGCGCCTGCTTGCTGTTGTACTCGGCGATGCCCTTGCGGTATATGCCGTGCCATCGGAGACAAGGAGCGCACGTGAACGCCAGGTTCAAATCCACCCTATTGCGACGCTCGACGGTGATCTCGGCTGCGGTTGCCGTGGTCCTGACTCCCCTCACGTCCTTATCCCAGGCCACCGCGGCGCCTTCCGGCACTCCGCGCCCAGCACAAGCCGATGCCGCCGCCGTCGGTGAAATCACCACGTTTGCGGACAAGTGCCTGATGGTGGCGAACCGGGATCCCAGCGACGGCGCCCGAATCGTGCAGTATCGGTGCGAGGGCGACCCCACTCAGCACTTCACCCTCGTCCCGATCGGGGGTGGGATATTCGAGATCAAGACCTTTGCGGACAAGTGTCTGACGGTGGCGAACCGGGACCCCGGCAACGGTGCCGCGATAGTCCAGTCGCGCTGCCAAGGCGACCGCATTCAGCGCTTCACCCTCGTCCCGGTCGACGCCGGGAAGTATGAGATCAAGACCTTTGCGGACAAGTGTCTGACGGTGGCGAACCGGGACCCCAGTAACGGTGCCGTGATAGTTCAGTCGCGCTGCCAGGGTGACCCCATTCAGCGCTTCACCCTCGGCTAGGTGTATCGACCGCGAGCGTTGTCGACGGTCGGGTCCTGATCGTGGCGAAGACCTCCGGTGTGGTGGAGGTGTCCAGGCTCCACACCACGCACGGAGGTCTTCGCGCCCGTACCGCCAACCGCCAACCGCGAAGTCCTACTTCGTGGAACGAACACCGGGGGACGTTCGATGGCGCACCTGCGGCGAGGTCGCCCCGGAGAGGTTAGGGAACCCTAAGTCGTCGCCGGTATAGTGCGGTCCGTGCAGCAGGTCACGAGGTCGGGCGGCGGCCCGACGCGCGAGGTGGAGCCGCCGTATGCCCTCACCACGTCACGTTTGGGGCGGGAGGCGCGTCCGGGCGGGCATACGTGGGAGTCGCATCGCCACCTCGACCACGAGTTGTTGTGGGGCGTCGTGGGGTCGGTCACCGCGGTGGTCGAGGGGGTGTCGTGGGTGGTGCCGCCCACCGTGGGGTTGTGGTTGCCCGCCGGCGCGGCGCACGAGGTGACGACCGGGCCCGGCACCGACTTCTACGCGACGTACTTCAGGACCGAGGTCTTCGCCCCCGCGTGGGCGTGCGACCTGCCCGGTCTGGTGCCGATGTACGGGGCGCTGCGCGAGGTGTTGTTGCACATGCGGCGCTACGACATGCCGTTCGCCGCGCGCTCGCGAGCGGAGCGGGTGGTTTTCGACATGCTCCAGCCGTTGGAGGTGGCTGCGGTGGATGTGCCGATGCCGCGTGATCCGCGTGCGTTGGCCGTGGCCCGGGCATTGGTGGCCCGGCCGGCGGATCCGCGTGGGCTGGACGAGTTCGCGCGCTGGTCGGGGTGCAGTGGGCGTACGTTGACCCGGGTGTTCACCGCGGACACCGGGATGGGCTTCGTGCAGTGGCGGATCCAGGCGCGGGTGCGCGCGGCGTTGACGTATCTGGCCGCCGGTTTGCCGGTTTCGGTGGTGGCCCGTCGGGTCGGATACGACAGTCCCAGTGCGTTCGTGGCGGTTTTTCGCCGGGTCACCGGTCGCACACCCGGTCACTGTTTCGGGCTCGTCTGCGACGAGGACGTCGAGCATGGGCCGGTCGGCGTACGATCCGCCGCGGGTGCCTGAAGCGTCTCCGACACCCGACCCGCAGCGGGCGCTCGGCCCTGTGCGGGCGCCGACCAAACCTGCCACAGCCCCGCGTAGCGCCCGCCCGCCGCCACCAGGTCGTCGTGCCGTCCCTGTTCGACGATCCGTCCGTGATCCAGGACGATCACCCGGTCCGCGGTCGCGGCCTGCCGGAGGCGATGGGCGACCACGATCGCGGTGCGCCCGTCGAGCACCGCCGACGCGGCGGCCTCCAGGGTGCGGGCGCCGGCACTGCCCGCGTCCGCGGTCGCCTCGTCCAGGACCACGATCGGCGGATCCAGGAGCAGGACCCGGGCGAGCGCGAGTTGCTGCGCCTGAGTGGCGGTCGGGGTGTGTCCGCCGGCGCCGATGCGGGTGTCGGGGCCTTCGGGCAGCGCGCCGACCCACCCGTCGGCGCCGACCGCTGCGAGGACGCGTGCGATCGTCGCGTCGTCCGCGTCCGGTCGGGCCAGCCGCAGGTCGTCGGCGAGGGTGCCGGCGAAGACGTGGACCTCCTGGGTGACGATCGCGATCTGCCGGCGGCCGGCGGTGCGGCCCAGATCGGTGAGCGCCACCGTGCCGAGCCGGATCGTGCCGGCGGTGGGTGTGCGGACGCCGGCGATGAGCGTGGCGGCGGTCGACTTGCCCGCGCCGGTCGTGCCCACCAAGGCGACCCGCTCGCCCGGTGCGATCCACAGGTCGAGCCCGGTGAGCACGTCGGGACCGTCGGGGTAGGCGAACGAGACGTGCTGCACGTGTACGGACGCGTCGTGCGGCGTCGGCGGGTGGGTGGGTTCTTCGGCGCGCGGGAGAAGGGTGACTCCGACCAGTCGGGCCAGGCCCGCGGCGGCTTCCTGGAGTTGGTCGAAGACGGCGAGCAGGGAGCCGACGGGGTCGAAGAGGCGGTGGAAGAACAGTGCGGCGGCGGTCGCCTCGCCGATCGAGACCGTGCCCGAGCGGACCAACTGGAATCCGACGGCGAGTACCGACGCGAGCCCGACGAGTTCGGCGGCGTTGAGTCGGCCGAAGAAGCGCGTGCGCAGCCGGGTCGCGGTCAGGCTCAGGTGGATCGAGGCGTGGGAGCGGTCGGCGACGGCGTCCAGGTGGGCCGGGCCCAGTCGCAGCGCGGTGACGGTGTCCACGGCGCCGAGGGCGTCCAGGAGGCGCTGGGCGCGTTGTCCCTCGGCGATCCGCTCGGCTCGGTACACCGGTGCGGATCGGCGCAGGTACCAGCGCAGCGCGCCGATCTGGATCGGCGCGGCCACCAGGGCGGCTAGGGCGAAGCGCCAATCGAGGGTGCCCATGCCGATCAGGGTCAGCACGATGGTCGACAGCGCCGTGGTGAACACCGGGACGGTTTCGGCGGCGGCGTCCGCGACCACGCGTACGTCGCCGCCGACGCGGGCGACCAGGTCGCCGCGGCCGGTGCGCTCGATGTCGTCGATGGGTAGGTCGAGCGCCCGGCCCAGGACGTCCTCGCGCAGGTCGGCCACCATGCTCTCGCCGACCCCGACGACCAGGTAGTGGCTGATCGCGCCCGACACGGCCTGGGCGAGGGCGATGGCCGCGAGCAGGCCGGCCAGAACCGTGACGTGCGATCCGGCGTCGGGCCCGTGCCGGTCGACGGCGTCGACCATGCGGCCCAGGACGAGCGGGCCGGCCAGGCCGATCGCGGTGGAGGCGGTGAGCAGGGTGACCGCGGCCAGGGCCCGGCGGCCGTGCGGGCGCAGCAGTTGTCGGGCGGCGGATCGGGTCTGTGCGGTGTCGGCGACGGGGAGCAGGGGTGGTTCGGGTGTCGGGTCGGCGTGCCGGGTCATGCGAGTACCAGCTTGCGGTAGGCGGGCGAGACGGCGGCCAGTCGGGCGTGGGTACCGGTGGTGCCGCGGGTGGCGTCGGCCGCGAGCACGATCACCCGGTCGCATACGGCGAGCAGGGTCGGGCTGGTGGTGACCAGGATCGTGGTGCGGCCGACCCGGTCGGCACGCAGGCCGGCGGCGATCCGGGCCTCGGTGACGGTGTCGACCGAGGTGGTGGGGTCGTGCAGGACCAGGATCGGGGCGCGGGTGGCCAACGCGCGGGCGAGGGCAAGGCGTTGGCGTTGGCCGCCGGACAGGGACAGGCCCTGTTCGGTGAGGGTGGTGTCGAGGCCGGCGGGCAGGGCCGCGATGTCCTGGTCCACGCAGGCCGCGGCGAGTGCGGCTCGGACCGCCTGTGGCCGGGCCCGCCCCGATGCCCCGACATTGTCGGCGATGGTGCCCGCGAACAGGGCGGCGTCGTGGGGTGGGGCGACCACTGTTCGGCGTAGGTCGTCGGGGTCGAGTTCGGGCACGGGTATGCCGTCCAGGTGCAGGGTGCCGGCGTCGGGGTCGCG
Source organism: Embleya sp. NPDC059213 (assembly GCF_042754445.1). Lineage (NCBI taxonomy): Bacteria > Bacillati > Actinomycetota > Actinomycetes > Kitasatosporales > Streptomycetaceae > Embleya > Embleya sp. NPDC059213. The sequence goes on along the minus strand of NZ_JBHZAV010000001.1, from coordinate 58,191 downwards.
GCGCCGGGCGAGGACGTCGACCAGCGCTTTGGCGTGTACGGCGTCGTCGGTGATGATGCCGACGAACTCGCCGGGCTCGACGGCGAAGCCGACGTCGATCAGGCCGCCGACGCTCAGCCGGTCCGCGCGGACGTGGCCGGCCGGCCGGCCGGTGTCGGTGCCCGCGGGGGTGCGGGTGCCCGGGCCCACCGCCGGGTCCGTCGTGAGCAGGGCCACGACCCGGCGTGCCGAGGCGCGGGCGCGGCCCAGGCCGGAGGCGAAGTAGGCGACGTCCACCAGGGGGCCCTGGAGGAACTGGGCAAGACCCACGACGGTCACCAACTCGCCCACGGTGATCCGGCCGCGCGCCGCCAGGTGCGCGCCCACCAGGGCGATCAGCGCCAGAAGACCGCCGGTGAGCAGGGTGTTGGCGGCGGTGTACCAGGCCTGGGCGCGTTCGGTGCGCAGCGTCGCGGCGAGTGCGGCGCGACTGTCGCGGCGGTAGCGGCGGGCGGCCTCGGAGCGGGCGCCGATGCCGTCCAGGACGCGCAGTCCGGTGAGCAGGTCGGTGGCGATGGCACCGGCGCGGGCGGCGAGTTCGTGGTCGTGTTCGCTGCGCCGTTCCAGCGGGCGGCTCAGGTATTGCATCGCGATCAGTACCGGTGGCGTGCCGAGCAGGACGAGCAGGCCCAGCGGGACGGAGATCACCAGGAGCGCGACCGCGGCCGTGACGATGGCCGCGGCCGCCGCGAGTTTGCTGCTGAGGGTGTGGGTGAACCGGGCCACCGTCTGCGCGTCGGAGGTGGCGAGCGCCACGAGTTCGCCGGGCATCCGTCGCGGTGTCGTGCCGTGCGGGTCCAGTGCCCGGCGGGCGACGGCCATTCGCACGTCGTGGGCGCCGTACTCGGTGACGCGGGCGGCGGCGCGGGCGGCGAAGCGCCACGAGCACAGCAGGCCGACGAACACCACGGCCAGCACGCTCAGCCCGTGCCCGAGCGCGGCCGCGTCGCCGGTGGCCACCGCTTGGTCGATCACCACACCGACGACGACCGGGACGGCCGCCTCGGCCACCTGATGCCCGGTCAGGCCCACGGAGGCGCCGACCAGGTATCGGCCCCGTCGATCGCCGGTGAGCGCGTACCGCAACACGGCGCGTGAGGTCACGGGCGTACCGAGAGGGCCGGGCGGGGGTGAGTGGGCAGGGGGTTTCGGCGAGACGGTGGGTGCGGGCATGGGAGCCGACGGTAGTGATGGGGCCGTGCCGGTTGCGCGTGAATCGGACGGACCTTGGCTCGAATCGGCCGGCGCGGCGTTCGGTGTCCGATTCACGACAAGGTTTGGCGTGTGCCCGACATCGGGTGTTGCGGGATGAGATCACCTCGCGTATTCATAGGCAAGGCTTACCTAACCTTCCCTGTGGTTCCTGTCCTCCGGAGACGCCGATGCCAACGACCGCACCCGCGCTGCGCCGCACCCCGCCCCGACCGCCCGACGCCCTCGTCGGCGACCCGGAACGGGCGCGCGTCACCCATGAACCGACCCGGCGTCGGTTCGGCTTCGGGGCGGGCGCGCTGACCCTGGCGGGGCTGCTCGCCGCGTGCGGCGGCACCACCGAGGGCGCCGCCGAGCCGACCGGCACGGCCGGCGACACGATCCGCTACACCTACGGCGGCGCCGACCGCGTGTTGCCCCGCACGCCCCGACGGGTGGTCACCATCCAGGGCCGCATGGACCTCGAACTCGCCCTGCTCGCGGGCTACCCGGTGATCGGTTCGGGCAACGCGTGGATGCCCGGCGCCCGCGTGGGCTCGCAGTTCCAAGGCATCACGGTGCCCGACATCGCCACCGTCGGCCTCGGCGACGGTCTTCAGGTCGACTACGAACAGATCCTGCGACTGGACCCCGACCTGATCGTGATGCCGCAATACGGCTACGAGGTGGACTGGTACGGCAACAAGCGGCTGGAGCAGATGGCGCCGATCCTGGGCGTGTCCGAGGACCCGGTGGACTGGCGGCGGGCGAGCACCGAGCAGTTGACCCTGCTCGGGCGCGGTGAACAGGCGCGCACCCACGTCGCGGCCTACGACGAGAAACTCGCCCGACTGCGACCACGGCTGACCGACCGGCTCGGCGGCCGCAGGATCGTGTTCGGCGTCGTCGCCGGCGGCGCGTTCTCGGTGTGGACCCGCTCGATCACCATGTCGGTGGCGCGCGAGGTCGGGTTGGAACCGATGTTCTGGAACGCGGCCGACGAGAACAACAGCTTCGAGCTGTCCCTGGAGCGGTTCGACCGCCTGGCCGCCGCCGACGTGATCATCCGCCAGGCGGTCGAGCCGGCCGAGGCCGCCGCACTCGACGCGCAACCCACCTGGCAGCGCATACCGGCGGTCGCGAACCGCAAGGTCGTGACCATGGACGGCCGCTACAACGCCGGGCTGGTGCTGACCGCCACCGGCTTCCTCGACGTGCTCGCCCGCGCCGCGGATCTGTACGCATGAGCGCGACCGTCACCGCGACCCCCACTCGCCCGACGCCCGCCCGCCCCGGGGCGAGCGACACGCGACGGACACGCGTCACCGGCGAGTCGACCCGACGTCGATTCGCGCTGGGCGCCGGGACGTTGTCGCTGAGCGCACTGCTCGCCGCGTGCGGCGGCACCGAGGAGACGAAGGACGCGCCACCGGCCGCGACCACCCTCGACTTCTCCTACGAGGGCCGCAGCACGCGTATCCCGGCCGATCCGGGGCGCGTGGTCGTGCTGGATCCGCGCACCGGTGTCGAGTTCGCCGCCATGGCCGGATACCCGATGATCGGCGGCTACCGCATCGACGGCCGCAACCACCTCTCCGACCGGCTGCCCGCGAACTTCCAGGTGTTGCAGGGCAATGTCCGCGAGCCCAACGCCGAGGCGATCCTGGCGCAGCGGCCGGATCTGCTGGTGGTCGGCGCCGACTGGTGGAAGTTCTACCAGGACAAGAAGCTGTTGACCCAGGACATCGCCCCCGTGCTCGTGGTCAGCGGCGGCTTCAGCCCGTTCTGGCGCCGCTACAGCCAGGAGCAGTTGACCCTGCTCGGGCGCGGCGACCTCGCCCGCCGACTGCTCGCCGACTACGACGCGCGCCTGGCCCGAGCCCGCGCCGAGGTCGGTCCCCTGTTGGCGGGCCGCAAGGTGCTCATCGGCGGGGCCGACGACACCAACTTCTGGGTGCAAAGGCGCAGCTTCTACCTGAGCGTCGCACTGGAGCTGGGCATGGACGTGATGTTCCATCAGCCCGACCGCGACCCGAACAAGCCGTTCAACGACTTCTACGGTCCCGAGCAGATCGACGTCTTCGCCCCGGCGGACCTGATCATCTGGAAGGACCCCGACGCGCCGGCGACGCAGGCCAAGACGTGGCAGCGGCTGCCCGCCGTGCGGGCCGGGCGGGTCGTACCGCTGAACTACGACACCACCGCCGGCCTCGTCCTGACCGCGACGGCCCTGCTCGACGAACTCGTATCCGCCGCGAAGGTGTTGGGGTGACCACGTGATGAACGACCCGCTGTACCGGGGAACGGTGCTGGAACACACCCACCTCACGCCCGGCATGATCCGGATCGTGTTCGGCGGCGAGGGACTGCGCGCCTTCGAGAGCACCGGCGTCGGCGACGAATACCTGCGCCTGCACTTCCCGTTCCCCGACACCGGCGAACCGGCACTGCCGGACGTGAACCCGGGCGGGAGTCGCGGGGAGGCCGGGCCCGGCGCCGACGAGGCCGACCGGTACGCGCAGACCCGGCGCTACACGGTGCGGCGCTTCGACGCGGAACGCGGCGAGGTCACCATCGACTTCGTCGTCCACGACGGGGGTGTGGCAAGTGCGTGGGCACTCGCCGCCCGGCCGGGGGACCACGTGGGCATCGGCACACCGCGCGGCCTGTACGCCCCGCCGGCCGAGACCGTCTGGCAGATCCTCGCCTGCGACGCCGCCGGCCTGCCCGCACTGGGCCGACTCGTCGAACAACTCCCGGCCCGAACGCGGGCCCGGGTGATCGTCGAGGTCGCGGACGCCGGCCACGAGCAGGTTTTCGACAGCGCCGCCGACGTCGAGTACGTATGGCTGCACGGCAGCGGCAACGGCGCCGCACCCAGTCGGCTGGCCCAGGCGCTGCGCGCGATGACGCTGCCCGAGGGCCCCGGCTACGTGTGGGCCGCGGGCGAGACCCGTGCACTGCGCGAGATCCGCCGCCACGTGCGGCACGAACTGGGGCTGCCCGCCCGGATGTACAAGGTGATCGGCTACTGGACGCACAACGCGGAGGAGTGGGACGAGCGGTACGCCGGCCTCGACCCCGAGGTGAAGCGGCGCTTGGAGACGGCCTTCGACGCCGTGCACGAGGAGCAGCCCGAGGAGGAGATCGAGAACATTCTCGACGAGGTCGAGGCCACGTTGGAGGGTGTCGGGCTGTGAACGCACCACGGGGCGCGCGGATCGCGCCCGCGGGGTCCGGCGGGCCGGTCGAGACGGTCGACGCCGCCGAGCCGGTCGGACCGGTCGGACCCGTTGAACCCGTCGGACCGGTCGAACCCGTCGAACCGGTCCGGGACATGGCCCCGGGCGAGGCGGCTTCGGCGGGCCGGGATACCGCTACGGCCTCGGCGGCGCCGGCCGCGCCCACGCGCGCCGGAGCGGAGCGCGGGCCCGTGGCGGGCTCGCCCGTGCGCCGCGGCCTGTGGCTGATCGTGGCCACCGCCGCACTCGTACTCGTGATCCTGATGAGCGTCGCGATCGGGTCGAAGAACATCCCGCTCCCGACCGTGTGGGACGCGCTGTTCCACTACGACGGCTCCAACGACCACGTGATCGTCCGTGACCTGCGGCTGCCTCGCACCCTGCTGGGGGTGCTCGTCGGCACCGCGCTGGGCGTCGCCGGCGCGGTGATCCAGGCGGTCGGCCGCAATCCGCTCGCCGACCCCGGCATCCTCGGTGTCAACGCCGGTGCCGGCTTCGCGGCGGTCCTGGCGATCGCCGTGTTCGACATCACCGACCTGCGCGGCTACATCTGGTTCGCGTTCCTGGGCGCGATCGCGACCACCGTCGCGGTGTACACGATCGGCTCGCGCGGTCGCGGCGGCGCCACCCCGGTGCGGCTGACCCTGGCGGGCGTGGCGCTGGGCGCGGTACTGGGCGGGATCAGCTCCGGGATCACGCTGCTGGATCCGAGCACGTTCGACCGCATGCGCTTCTGGTCGGCGGGCTCCATCGGCGGACGACAGTGGGACACCATCGAACAGGTCGCCCCCTTCCTGCTGGTCGGACTCGTGGTGGCGGCGAGCGTGGCCCGCGCGCTCAACGCGGTCGCCCTGGGCGGCGACACCGCCCGCGCGCTCGGGGTGAACATCACCCGTACCCGCGTGTTGTCGGTGATCGCGATCACCCTGCTGTGTGGCGGCGCGACCGCGGTCGCCGGACCCATCGGCTTCGTGGGCCTGATGGTGCCGCACGTGGCGCGCTGGATCACCGGCCCCGATCAGCGCTGGATCCTGGCCTACACCCTGGTCCTGTCGCCGACCCTGTTGTTGGTCGCCGACGTCCTGGGCCGCCTGGTGGTGAGCCCGGGCGAACTCCAGGTCGGCATCGTGACGGCGTTCGTCGGCGTCCCCGTGCTCATCGCCCTGGTGCGTCGACAGAAGGTGAGCGGACTGTGAAGTCGTCGAATTCGTCGCCGGCTTCGCCCATCGCGCCGTTGCCCGGCTCCGCGTCGTCCACGTCCACTCCCGCGTCGCCGCCCACCGCGCCGGGCCGCGGCTCGGCCGGCTCGGACGCCGGCGGCAAGGGTGCGCAACGACCGCGCGTACGCCCCAAAACGCGCACGACGATCGACTTCGGGCGCGCGGTCCGGGTGATCCGGCTCCCCGGCGGACACGTGTCGCTGCGCCTGGACGTCCGGGCCGGCGTCGTGTGTCTGATGCTGCTCGTCGCCACGACCGCCGTCGCCGTCCTGGCACTGGGCACCGGGGAGTACTCGCTCTCGCCCGTCCAGGTGACCGAGGCACTGTTCACGGACGTACCCGCCAAGGTGCACATGGTCGTGATCGAATGGCGACTGCCTCGCGTCCTGCTGGCCGTGCTCGCCGGTGCCGCGCTCGGTGTCAGCGGTGCCATCTTCCAGTCGTTGACCCGCAATCCGCTCGGCAGCCCGGACGTCATCGGCTTCAACACCGGCGCCAACACCGGTGCGCTCATGGTGATCATGCTCGCCCACGGCGGCTACTACCAGGTCGCCGCGGGAGCCCTCGCAGGCGGCGTGGCAACTGCCGCGCTGGTCTACCTGCTGGCCTACCGGCAAGGGATCCAGGGTTTTCGGCTGATCATCGTCGGTATCGGCATCAGCGCGCTGCTCGCCTCGGTCAACACCTGGGTCATCGTCAAGGCCGACCTGGAGACCGCGATGGCGGCGGCGGTGTGGGGAGCCGGCTCGCTCAACGGCCTGGGCTGGCAGCAAGTACGCCCGGTGACCGTCGTGTTCGCGATCCTGCTGCCGGTCGCCCTGATCCTCGGCCGGCGCATGCGGGTGCTGGAGATGGGCGACGATGCCGCCCGCGCCCTGGGGGTACGCACCGAGCCGACCCGCATCGCCCTCGTGGTCACCGGGGTCGCGCTGACCGCCATGGTCACCGCCGCGGCCGGACCGATCTCGTTCGTCGCGCTCGCCGCACCGCAACTGGCCCGCCGCCTCGCCCGCAGCCCGGGGGTGACGATATTGCCGTCGGCCGCGATGGGAGCGGCGCTGCTGACCACGAGCGACTGGCTCGCCCAACGCCTGTTCGCGCCGACCCAATTGCCGGTGGGGGTGGTCACGGTCAGCATCGGCGGCGCCTACCTGATTCGGCTGCTGGTCGGCGAGGCACGGCGGCAGTGACGACCCCGGGCGACGCCGGCGGTGGGCCGCCCGGCGCCCGCCTCGGTTCGCGGCGACTGCGCCCGAGCCCACCGCACCCCAACCCCTCCTTCGCAGAACGGACTTCGCCACGATGAACATCGCCGTCGACCCCCGCGCGCACCCCGCCGCGCCGGCTACCGCGCCCCGGCTGTGGGCACAGGGGCTGACCGTCGGGTACGACGACCGCGTCGTGGCCCGAGACCTCACCGTGCACATCCCCGACGGAGCGGTCACCGCGATCATCGGCCCCAACGCGTGCGGCAAGTCCACGCTCCTGCGCGCCCTGTCCCGCCTGCTCACCCCGGCCGCCGGCACGGTGCACCTGGACGGCAAGGCCATCTCGTCCTACCCGGCCAAGGAGGTGGCCCGGCGGATGGGTCTGCTCCCACAGACCTCGGTCGCCCCCGACGGCATCACCGTGGCCGACCTCGTCGCCCGAGGCCGCTATCCCCACCAGAAGCTCCTGCGCCAATGGTCGGACGAGGACGAGACGGCCGTGCTGAACGCCCTGGCCGCGACCGGGACCACCGACCTGTCGCCGCGCCCGGTGGACGCGCTGTCGGGGGGCCAGCGCCAACGCGTCTGGGTGGCCATGGTGCTCGCCCAGCAAACCCCGCTCCTGCTCCTGGACGAGCCCACCACGTTCCTCGACATCGCCCACCAGATCGAACTCCTCGAACTCCTGCGCGACCTCAACGAACGTGACGGCCACACCCTCGTCGCGGTCCTGCACGACCTCAACCACGCCTGCCGCTACGCCGACCACATCATCGCCATGCGCGAGGGCACGGTCCTCGCCGTCGGACCACCCCGCGACATCGTGACGCCGGAACTGGTCGAGGACGTCTTCGGCCTCCCCTGCCAAATCATCGACGACCCCGTCTCGGGCACCCCTCTGGTCATCCCCCTGGGCCGCCGCCGGCGCCCACCGGGGCACTCACGACACCCGGAAGCCCCGTAAGGAACACACGGAAGGGTCCGTAAGAACAGCCGGAACGTCCGTAAAGACAAAGGACCTTCCCGGGCGGGACGGCCCGGCGGCCGACTGCCTTCGATTCCGCGCCGAGGTCCCGGCACCCGGACCGAAGGGTGCACCGAGCCGAGACTGAACGCCGCTCCGCCGCTCGCGGCGCCTTGGGTGCGGCCTCGGCCCGGATCGTCGACGGCTGCCGGGGTAGGACCGTGAGGTCCTGCCCCGGCGAGCTTGATCAGGAGGGCGGCAGCGTCGTGCGCACCTCCCGGGCCGCCGCGACCAGGTTTTCCAGCGAGGCGCGGACCTCGGGCCAACCGCGGGTCTTGAGGCCGCAGTCCGGGTTGACCCACAGGCGCTCGGCAGGGATGGCGGCCAGGCCCTTGCGCAGCAGGCCCACCACCTCATCCGTGTCGGGGACGCGCGGGGAGTGGATGTCGTACACGCCGGGTCCGGCCTCGCGCGGGTAGCCGTGGGTGGCCAGTTCTCCGGCGACCTGCATGTGGGAGCGGGCCGCCTCCAGGCTGATCACGTCGGCGTCGAGATCGTCGATGGCCTGCACGATGTCGCCGAACTCGGCGTAGCACATGTGCGTGTGGATCTGGGTCGCCGCGCGTACGCCCGAGGTGCTCAGCCGAAATGCCTCGGTGGCCCAGGCCAGGTACGCGGCATGGTCCACGGCCCGCAGCGGCAACGTCTCGCGCAGGGCCGGCTCGTCCACCTGGATGACCGAACTCCCGGCCGCCTCCAGGTCGTCGACTTCGTCTCGAAGCGCGAGCGCGACCTGCCTGGCGGTTTCTCCCAGCGGCTGGTCGTCGCGAACGAACGACCACGCGAGCATGGTTACCGGTCCGGTCAGCATGCCCTTGACCGGGCGGTCGGACAACGACTGGGCGAACGAGGTCCAGCGCACGGTCATCGCTTCCGGGCGGGAGATGTCGCCGGCCAGGATCGGCGGGCGCACGTAGCGGGTGCCGTACGACTGGACCCAACCGTGTCGGGTGGCCACGTAGCCGGCGAGCTGTTCGGCGAAGTACTGGACCATGTCGTTGCGTTCGGCCTCGCCGTGCACCAGGACGTCGATGCCCGCCTTCTCCTGGAAGGCGACGACATCGCGGATCTCGGATTCGATGCGTTCCTCGTAACCGGCACTGTCGATGCGTCCCGCGCGCAGATCGGCGCGGGCGGTGCGCAGTTCGGCGGTCTGCGGGAAGGAGCCGATGGTGGTCGTGGGCAACAACGGCAGGCCCAGGTGGGCGCGTTGGGCCGCGGCTCGCTCGGGATAGGGCTTGCTGCGGCGCGCGTCCGTGTCGGTGACCGCGGCGGCGCGGGCGCGTACGGCGGGGTCGTGGGTGAGCGCGGAGGTCCTGCGGGCGGCCAGGTCGGCCCGGTTGGCGGCGAGGTGGGGCGCGATGGTGTCGGTGCCCCGGCCGAGGCCGCGCGTCAGGGTGACGATCTCGTCGGTCTTCTGCCGGGCGAAGGCGAGCCAGCGGGCGATCTGCGGGTCGACGTCGCGTTCGGCGTCGGCGTCCAGCGGCACGTGCAACAACGAGCAGGAGGCGGCGACGTCGACCCGGTCGGCCAGGCCCAGCAGTATGCCGAGCGTGGTCAGCGACTTGCCGAGATCGTTGATCCATACGTTGCGGCCGTCCACGACACCGGCGACCAGACGTTTTCCGGGCAGCCCGCCGACCGCGGCCAGCGCGTCGAGGTTGGCGGCGGCGGCCCCGGTGAAGTCCAGCGCCAGGCCCTCGATCGGCGCCCGGGCCAGGATCGGCAGCGCCTCGCCGAGGCGGTCGAAGTACGAGGCCACCAACAGCTTGGGCCGGTCGGTGCGGCCGCCGAGATCGCGGTAGACCCGCTTGGCGGCGTTCAGTTCGGCGAAGCTGCGGTCCTGGACCAGGGCGGGCTCGTCGAGCTGCACCCACTCGGCGCCGGCGGCACGCAGGTCGGCGAGCAGCCGGGCGTACACCGGCAACAGCCGGTCCAACAGGGTCAGCGGCTCGAAGTCGGCCGCGACCCCCGGCGCGGGCTTGGCAAGCAGGAGGTAGGTGAGCGGGCCCACCAACACCGGGCGGGCGGTCAGGCCGAGCGCGACGGCCTCCTCGAACTCGGCCACCTGTTTGGCGGAGTTCGCCTCGAAGACGGTGTCCGGCCCGAGTTCGGGCACGAGGTAGTGGTAGTTCGTGTCGAACCACTTGGTCATCTCGAGCGGCGCCACGTCCTGCGTGCCACGCGCCATCGCGAAGTAGCCGTCCAGGGCGTCGACTTCGACGGCGGCGCGATGACGGGCCGGGATCGCACCCACGGCCACGCTGGTGTCGAGGACGTGGTCGTACAGCGAGAAGTCGCCGGTGGGTACCTCGTGGATGCCCGCCTGGGCGAGGCGTTCCCAGTTGGCGCGGCGCAGTTCGGCCGAGGCGTCCCGAAGCGCCTGCGCATCGATGCGGCCGGCCCAGTAGCCCTCGACGGCCTTCTTCAGTTCCCGATTCGGGCCCTGACGGGGATAGCCGTACACGGTGGCACGGGCCGCCGCGGCTGCGGACTTGGTGGTCACGGAACTCTCCTTCGCGAGCCTGTCGACAAGATCCCGGGACGGATCGCAGGCACGAAGGGAATGGCAAACCACACGGGTCACGTCGGTGTACTCCCGCACGTGTCCCACCGGTTGTCCGCCGACCCGCCCACGAGGTCACCGAGATCACCGTGCGCATCGGCGGCGCACGGGCAGTGGCAGGTCTTCGGACTCGCGGGCACATCCGCCAAGGGCGGACACCTACTGGCCGTCGCTTCCCGGACCCGAGTCGGGTCCAGTGCTGGTTGACGGCGGTCGTTCCCACTCACCGCTGCGGGGCAGTCCCGGATTCACACCGGGTTCCCTCTTACGACGCGCCTACCCGGATGGCAGGGCGAACCGACTGCGTGCGACAGCTTAGCCGGCCGAGGGCGCCCCGGGGAGCCACCGCACGAGCCGGATGGGGCGAGCACGCGCCGAAGACGCGGACAACGGCCGGCGACGCATCGGTGGGGCCGGTGTTCGCGATCCGGTGTCGTGTTCGTTCCGACCGGTGGGGAGGACCCGGCGCGGCGGTGACCCTTCGCCGCGGTGCCGAAGTGCCTGGGCCGGCCGGTTTCCACCACAGGGGGAGCCCCACACTCGGGGCTCCCCGCCTGCGGCCGGCACCGGGGCCGGGTCAGGGGACGCACGGGGGAGGGGGAGCGGAGTGGTGAAGGAGGGGTTCAGCGGGAACGGGGTTCCGGCCGCGCCCCATACGGACTGCCGGGTGGCGAGCGGGTCGGGGGCGCCGCAGCCTTGAGCCGGTCCACTGTGTCCTCGAAGGTGGCCTCCTCGACGCCGGCCGCGGCCAGGGCGAGTGCGGACTGCATCGTGTTGGGCGGTTCGGGCGTCGTCGAGCTGCCGGTGGCCGGGATGAACTTGCCGCCGCTGCCGTCGCCGGCGGACCGGGAGGCCGGCCGGCGGGCACCGTAATCGGCGGCCGTGGTGGGGACGTTGGTGGCGGGGTGGCGGGGTGCCGTGGGCTGTGAGCAACCAGGCCGTCATGACCAGGGCGAGCCCGGGGGCTGCCGCCGCAATGCGAGATTTGGCGCCAATACGTGAGATATCAAGGCAAGTCGTAGTGCGCGGAGGGCTTGACGCGACGCAGCACGTTCCGCAGTCGGCGCCTGCCGGCATCGGCCTTGGGCGGGAAGCACTCGAACGGGCGGCACGCGGTCGGTTCAGTGGCCACCCTGGGTCGAGGCCCGGGTGCGCAGTTTCCATGGGTGGAGGCGGACGGTGTCGGGTGGGGTGCGGTCGGCCAGAATGTCGCACAGGAGTTCGGCGCAGGCCTGCCCATAGTCGGCGGGGCGCAAGTCCACGGCGGTGATCGGCGGGTTGCCGGTGCGGGTGGCGGTGCCGTCGACGCAGGAGGCGACGAGCAGGTCCGCGCCGGGAGTTCGACCGAGGGCGCGGGCGCCGTGCAGGACGCCGGGAGCGGCTCCGTCGGGGCCGCACACCACCGCGTCGATGTCCGGTTCCGCGGTGAGCAGGTCCCTGGCGGCTTCGGCCGCCTGCGCGGGGGTCGCCGCGAACGGGATGGTGCGTACGGTGACCGGGACGCCGTGCGGCGTTCCCCACGCGTCGGCGCTCACTCGCAGGGTTTGGGCCCACGCCGAGTCGCCCCCCGGGGCGAGCAGCGCCGGTCGCCGCGCGCCGCGTTCGCGCAGGTGGTCCAGGACCGCGGCGAGCGAGGCGGCGTTGTCGCACACCACGGCACCGATCGGGGCGCGGCTGGGGCCGAGGTAGCGCTCGCCGGTGACGACCGGGACGCCCGCGTCGAGGAGTTTCGGGACGGCCGGGTCGGAGCCGTCGGGGTCGATGACGAGGAGACCGTCGACTCGGGAGGCGACCGGTCCGGAGCTGCCCGTGGGCCCGCCGAGCAGGACGACGTCGAGCCCGTCGTGCTGGGCGCGCTCGACGGCTCCGAAGGCGAGGTCCAGGTAGTAGTCGAGCCGGGTCGCGGTCCGTGGGAGGTAGAGGCCGAGCGCCCCCGCGTCGGCGCGGCGCAGACGGCGGGCGGCGCTGTTGGGGCGGTAGCCGAGCGCCTCCGCCGTCTCGCGGACCCGGGCGCGGGTGGCCTCGGCCACGCGTCCGGAGCCTTGCAGGGCGTCCGAGGCGGTGCTCCGGGACACGCCGGCGGCGCGTGCCACGTCGATCAGGGTCACGATGCGGGCGTTCACAACCACGGAGTCTAGATGTCCGGCCCAGGGATTGCCGGATCGATCCGGCAGCACCTAGGCTCGCCCTGTGCCGGATCGATCCGGCACGGACGTGGGATGCCGTTCGCCCGCCCGGGTTCGGGGCACGGCTTCGACCCCGCGTACCGGTTTAACGAGGCCGCCGAACCGAACCAGCCAGGAGGCACCCCGCATGACCCGCGGATTCGACGTCGTGGAGACCGGCATCGCCGACCTGCGGGTGGCGCTGGAGAAAGGCGAGACCACGGCGGTCGACCTGCTCGACGCCTATCTCGCGCGGATCGCGGCCTATGACCGGCCCGGCACCGCCACCGCGCTCAACGCGGTCGTCGTGACCAACCCGAACGCCCACGCCGACGCCGCGGCCTCCGACGCCCGCCGGGCGCGTGGCGAGAGCCTCGGCCCGCTGGACGGCATCCCGTACACGGCGAAGGACAGCTACCTCGCGAAGGGACTGACGGCGGCGGCCGGTTCGCCGGCGTTCGAACGCCTGGTCGCCCGGTGCGACGCGTTCGCCATCGAGCGACTGCGGGCCGCCGGGGCCGTGCTCATCGGGCTGACCAACATGCCGCCCATGGCCAACGGCGGCATGCAGCGCGGCGTGTACGGCCGCGCCGAAAGCCCCTACAACGCCGACTGGCTGACCAGCGCCTACGGCTCCGGATCGTCGAACGGATCGGGCACCGCGACGGCGGCGTCCTTCGGCGCGTTCAGCCTCGGGGAGGAGACCTGGTCGTCGGGCCGCGCCCCTGCCTCCAACAACGCGCTGTGCGCCTACACACCCAGCCGCGGCGTCATCTCGGTACGCGGCAACTGGCCGCTCGTACCGACCATGGACGTCGTGGTCCCGCACACCCGCACCATGGCCGACCTCCTCGAACTCCTCGACGTCGTCGTCGCCGACGACCCGCAGACCCGCGGGGACCTGTGGCGTTCCCAGCCGTGGATACCGCTGCCCGCGGCGTCCCGGATACGCCCGCTCTCCTACCCGGCCCTGGCGCCGGCGGATGCGACCGCGGCCCGCACCGCGCTCGCCGGCCGGCGGATCGGCGTGCCCCGCATGTACATCAACGCCGACCCCGACGCCGGGACGAACCCCCGCGGCGGCATCGGCGGCCCGACCGGGCAACGCATCCGGACACGCGCGTCGGTCATCACCCTGTGGGAGGCCGCGCGCCGCGACCTGGAGGCCGCGGGCGCCGAGGTGGTCGACGTCGACTTCCCCGCCGTGACCAACTACGAGGCCGACCGCCCCGGCGCGCCGTCGCTGCCCACCAGGGGCCTCGTCGACCCCGCGTTCCTCACCGTCGAGATCGAGGACCTTTCGGCGTGGGCGTGGGACGACTTCCTGCGCGCCAACGGCGACCCGGCACTGGCCACCCTCGCCGACGTCGACCCGGCCCGGATCTGGCCCAAGCACCCCGACGAACTGCCCGACCGCTACGTCGGGTTCGACGACACCATCGCCGACTACCCGAGGCTGGTGCGCGAGCGCCCGTACGCGTCGTTCACCGACATCCCACACCTCGAAGCGGGCCTGCGCGGCCTCGAGGAGACACGCAGGGTCGATCTCGAGGCGTGGATGGACGAACTGCGCTTGGACGCGGTGGTGTTCCCCGCCGTCGCAGATGTGGGCCCGGCGGACATGGACGTCGAGGAGGCGTCCGCCGACCTCGGTTGGCGCAACGGCGTGTGGGTCGCGAACGGCAACCTGGTGCCCCGGCACCTCGGCATCCCGACCGTCACCGTGCCGATGGGCGCCATGGCGGACATCGGCATGCCCGTGGGGCTGACCTTCGCCGGCCGCGCGTACGACGACAACGCCCTGCTCGGTCTGGCCGCTGCCTTCGAGGCGACCGGGAATCGCCGCACCGAACCGCCGCGTACGCCACGCCTGGCGACCGAAATCCCGCAGTGACAGCCCGGCTTCGGTGAACCGGGATGAGCAACATCCCACGATCGGCGAGCCGGGCCCCCGAAGTTGGGGCGGCGGGAGCTGCACGTCCTCGCGACGGCTCAGGACCTTCCCGAGGCCGGCATCGACCACCACGGTCCCGAGGAGGTCTCCACCCGTTACGTGAGTCACGGCCGAGAGTCGGTCGTCGGGCGGCCGGCCCAGCCCGCCCTTCGCGGACAGCGCACCCTTGCGTCGACCAAATGCGCCTCCTGGAGCTTGCGTTGATGTCGGTGCTCGTCGCGGTGAGTGAATCGCACGGGTGAGCCGTTCGATCAGCTCCGGGTCGGTGCTGTTGTCTGGGCCTCCGAGGGGCGGCCCGTGTCCCGGGCAGGCAACGCGACTTGGCCCGAGAGCGGGTCCGTGGTGTGCGGACCGCCCGGCACCACGACGGCCGCGACGGCCGACACGTATGCGGAAGCCGGTTCCGACACCAGGCAGCACGTGACTTGGAACCCCGCCATCACCTACCCGGGCATCAAGGTCCCTGCCGGCCCGAAGGGGAATGCGGCCCGGCAGGGGCTCTCAGGAGGGATCGGAGTCGACTTCGATGTCGTAGGACGGCGTTGTGTTGGAGCGTAGGGGGGAGTCGAGTTTGTCGACGCGGAGTATGTAGGTGCCCGGAGACAGATCGGCGATGATCTGGTAGCGGCCGGTGAAGCCGGGTTCGGTCCCGGTCCAGTAGCCGGAGCCCAGGCTGTGCTTGAGGATCCATCCGTTGGGCTGGACGATCGCCGGGTAGACCGGGCTGATCGCGCCCCTGACCAGGGCGAAGGACGCCCCGGCATGCGCTTTCGCGCCCGGTGTGGCGGTCAGCCTGAAGGAGAAGTATCGAACGTTGAACGGGGAGCCGGAGGTCAGCGGCTCGCAGCCTCTGGCGGCCACGGGACCGTCGACGACGCCGAGCCGGTGGGGGTCGGTGAAGGTGCCGCTGCCGAGGAGCCTGCCGCAGTCCAGACCCTTGGTTCCGGTGGGCCGGGTGTCGCCGCCGCCGGCCGGAGTACTGCTCCTCCTGGAGGGCGTGGTTGCGACCGGCGACGGGTCGGTCTTGCGGGTGGGTGACGCGGAGGTGGTGGTCGGCGACGCGGGCAGGCCGGGGGTGGGGGACAGTGTGGGTGCGCTCGGCTGCGGCACGAAGGTCACGCTCGCGGTGGGCGTTTCGGCCGCGGTCGTTTTCTCCGGCGACGAATTGTCGCACCCGCCGGCGATCGGTAACGCGCAGAGCAGCAGTATGAGCTTTCGGTGCATGGCCTTCCCCGGGAATGCTTGGCGGTCCGGGAGGACCGGCTATGGCTGATGGTCTTCTACCGTCGTTGGCTCGGAAGGAATGGCCGCCCGGCCCTTGGGGACGCTCCGACCACTGATCGAGGACTGTGGTCACCGCTGCTCAGGGGCCTGTCGGCGGAGTATTTCTTCGGGCCGCGCAAGAGTTGGTCACCGTGAAACGGAGCGACGGGCTTGATCACGCCACACGAGCGGATATGGGTCGGCGTCGACGCCGGCAAGGGGCACCAAGGTGATCCATCCGTTTTCTCGACTCGTGGGCGCTGCGGGAATCCGCAGCGGATTCCCGTCGGCCCGTCGAGTGGGCGGCGGGCGTTCGCCGCAATGCCGCGGGATGCTACTCCCAGATTGCACCGGATTTTGTTAAGGTGGGGTATTCCGTGGAATTATTGCTCCCGGTGCGAAACGGAGCGCCTTGATCGTCGATGATCAATGTTCCCTGTTTGCCCTGATATGTCCAGTCAAGTGCGAGCTTCCAGGTGATAACGCAATCGCATGTCCGCCATTCTTTTACAGGGCTTTGTGCGTCGATTCCGAATCTTTGAGTGTCGTTCCCGGCGACTTTATAACTGAATTCTCCGCCGTCCTCTTGTTCGACGCGTGGATTTTCAGCAGCCAAGTCGATTACCATCCGGGGGCCGATAGGTAATCCGGAACCACAGCCGAGCCGGAGGGTCACGTTGGTGCCCGGGGCCAGTTTGCTCTCCTGTCGTTCGATCACGCGCATGGCTCGAAGCGTGACGTTGTAGTCGTGTTTCCCCTCGACGGTCACCACGATGGGCGTGGTGTCGCGATCGATGCCACCGAGTCCGTGGGCCCATTCGGCTGTCGGCTCGCCCGGGGGAACCGGGATGTCTCGAGGGCTTTTGCCGGGGAACAACCAGCCGTGGCACTTGTTCGGGTCCGGTGCGTAGTCCACGCTCGCGGTCAGCGGTGGTGTGTCCGCGACGCTCGCACTCGGCGGGCTCGTGGTGGAGGGTTGCATACCCGGACCGCCATTACTCGGCGGGATCGTGGCGGGACGCGGCTTCTCTGGGCCGGAGGCGACCGGTCCTGCCCCTTGGGTCCGGTTGCCCGAGCCGGTGTCGTTCTCCCGTACGGCCATGAAGACGACGACACCGACAAGTCCCATGGCCCCCAGGGCCGCCATGGCCACCAGTACAGGCGAATACACGTGCATGACGTTGTGGTTTCCGGTGACGACCGTTTTCACGTTGTTCCCCGCCGCCACGCTTCCGCCGCTCGCGTGAATGCTCGGCCGCGCGGGTGCGACCTCTGTCGGTGGGACCGAGGCCAACGCCCGATCGGGCGTTCCACCTTCTCCATCGACGCCGGCGGACTCATCGTTACGACGGGGCCGAACACTGGACCGTGTAAAGCGAAAGGTCATGCGCGGGTTTCATTCTCGAGGATATTCAAGCCGTCGCGTTTAGCCGCAGTCGCGTGACGCCGCCCCTGCTTCCCGCGACGAATGGTTGGACCGATGGGTCGGTCGTATGCGGGATCGAGATGGTGATCATGCCCGCCTCTTGCGGTCGAAGATGCTTCCCGACGAGCGCATGAAATCATACTCCGAACGGGCGCGCTTTTCAGCGCGTCGACTTGTCCGGAAGGGCGACGAACGAGAGGAGCATCTTCGCCCACACCGACGCCTGCCCAAAGCCTCTCGATCCTCGGACGCGACGTGATCATTTTCCACAAGACGTGGCGATCGATCCTGCGTCGCCTTGGATCACTACTCGCCGGAACACCCGGCACCTGGGCTATTCCTCGCCCCCTTTCACGCACCTGTGATCAATTTCGGCAACGTCGCCGGCATTCACGATCACGTGCGATGTGTTGATGCCTACCGACCGACGTGGGAGTCCTGCACGTCCTTCCCGGCGGCGATCGAGCCGCTCCTCGCGGTGATGCCCCGCCCCACCCTCGCCCCTGGCGACCGGGCAGGGCCGGCTGTTCCCGGCCACCGTCATCGACGTCGCCACCCGCAAGGTCGTCGGCCGGGCCACCGGCGCCCCGTGTTCACGACGCGCAGGGCCCCATGCTCAGTGAATCGGTGTCCAGTGCGCGAAGGCATCCAGCATTCCGGGACGCTCGGGGTTGCCCCGGATCAGGCAACCCCATACGAGTCCGGGCACATCGTCGCGCATCAGGTTCGCGGGGCCGTCCGTCAGGGCGCGCAGGGTGGCTTCGAGGTAGGCGGAGATCGACGGGTGGACCGCCTCCGTCACCGGCTGCTCCACGATCCACCAGTCCCCGACGCCGACGTCGCCGGCATAGCGACCCTGCTCGGGTCCGGCTTCGTCCCGGGTGAGCCACGGGAGTACCCGGGCTCCGCCCCACATGTCGCCCGGCGCGCCCCACCCGAGCATGGCGAGCCTCAACTCCACCGCCCGCGCCAGGGAGCACATCACCCCGTGGGGCAGGAAAGCCCCGGAGCCGACCTCACCCTGCTCGTCATTCTCGATGTACTGGTGCTCCGCACCACCGCACAGTCGCCAAAGCGCGTCCAGTTCCACGGGCAGGCCGAACCCGAAATGCTGCTTCAGCCGGGAGTTCGCGGTGGCGATCTCCTCGTTTGTCGCGGGTGGCAGGATCGAGGCATACGAGAGGGGAGCATGCTCGGCCGGCCACGCGGTAAGGGCCCGCCAAGCCGCTGTGACCCGCTCGGCTTCGTCATTTGCTCGAACCGACATTCGGCGACGCTACAAGGCGTCATTTCGGCTTCACCACCGCCGAGGCTGGAGCCGCGGGGAAAGGAGCGAAGTGGCGCCCGGTGAAACCGGCCCTGCCTCGGCTGCGCGTCGTGCCGCTTACCGCGTTCGGCCCGCCGGCCGCCCGTGGGCGATCGGCTCGGGGTCCATGCCCGGTACGAAGTCGCCGCACGGGTGGACGCGTTCAGGCGTCGCAGGCGGGCAGTCGGCCGTGGAATTCCACCATCTCCGCGAAAACCGCGCCGATGTCGAGCGCGGCGCCCGGGGCCGCACCCTGCTCCTCGGCGAAGGCGCGATGCAGGTTGGGTACGAGCCGTTCGGAGTCGAGCAGGTGCGCGAAGGCGGTGCGGTCGCTCTCTCGGGCGACCTGGAGGGGGGTGAGGCCGGCGGCTATTCCCTCCCGCGCCAGATCCCGAATCCAGTGCAGGTAGTTCGCTGTGACGTCGAACACTTCGGGGCCGGTCGGCGGACCGTGGCCGGTGATGATCGTCCGGGCGCCCAGTGCGCGCATCCGTTCGAGGGCCGCCAGTGTTCCGGACACCGAACCCATCGGCACGAAGGGCGTCACGCCGGACATCACCAGGTCGCCGGTGATCAGCACCTCCCGCTCGGGCAACCATACGACGGTGTCGTTCGTGGTGTGTGCCGGGCCGAAATGAATCAACTCCGCCCGGATGTCGCCCACATGCAGGGTGATTCGGTCCCGATAGGTGATCACCGGAAGCGCGAGGTCGAGGTCGCCCCACGCGACGTCGGGCCACAACCGGGTGAGGTGCAGGCCGGCCGCCGCCATCTCGGTCCGGGCATCCGCGTGCCCGACGACCACGGCCTCGGGGAACACGAAGTTGCCGAACGTGTGGTCGCCGTGGAAGTGCGTGTTCACCAGGATCCGCGGCGCGGCGGGAGCCACTTCGAGGATCGCGGCCCGTAGCCGCCGGGCCCTGGCCTCGGTGGCGGCGGTGTCCACGAGCACCGACCCGTCGCGGGACACCACCAGGGCCGCGTTGTTGACGCACCACCCGCCGTGGGGTTGTACATAGGCGAAGACGCCGTCGGCGACCTCGGTGAGTCGGGCTGTCGACGGCTGTTGCCGGGTCGCTTCGGACACAACGTGCCTCCTGGCGGTCTCGGACCGATGATCGGATCGGCGGCCATGCTCGCGCCCGGGGATCGAGGATGGCTGGAGCGGCGGCCGACCACGGCCGAGGGCGTGACTGGAAAACGCCGAAAGCGGGCGGGGCGGCGGCGATCGCCGAAGGGTCGACGAATGGCGGCGGCGCAGATCTGTAATAGTGCCAACTGTTGGTACAGAGAGCAGATCGAGCAGGAGCCGACACGGGGGGGACCGGTGATTCGGATCTTACTGGCCGAGGACATGCACATGATCCGAGGAGCGTTGGTGGCGCTGCTCGGGCTGGAGGCGGATCTGTCCGTCGTGGCGGAGATCGCGGATGGTAGGGCGATTCTGCCGGCGGCGATCGAGTTGCAACCCGACGTCGCGGTCATCGACATCAACCTTCCCGGCGCCAACGGGCTGGACGCCGCGAGCCTGCTGCACGAGATGGTGCCGACTTGTCGGGTCATCGTGCTGACCGCGCTGGACCAACCGGGCACGGTGCGCAGGGCGATGGACGCGCACGTCTGGGGCTTCCTGCCCAAGATCGCCCCGCCCTCCGAACTCGCCGCCGCCATCCGCCTGGTGGCCTCGGGGCAACGGGTGATCGACTCCCGGATTCCGCCCGGCGCGTGGGAGGCGGAGGAGCGCCCGGCCGGCAGGCGCGGCGGGGGCAGCCCGCTGACCCCACGGGAGAGCGACGTGCTGCAGATGGCCGCCGAGGGCATGAACGCGACGGAGATCGCGGGGGCGATGCATCTGTCGACGGGGACGGTGCGCAACTACCTGACCGCCACCGTCACCAAGCTCAACGCCCGCAATCGGGTGGACGCCGTGCGGATCGCTAGAGCGCGGGCTTGGATAAGCTGAGGGCCCGCAGCGGTTCGACCGGGTGTTCGGCGGTGAGCCGGAACCAGCCGTCGCCGTCGGCACCCGCGCGGAACGTGCCGCCGACCTCGTCGAGCCGGCGGCCCAGGTTGTCCAACCCGCCACCGAGGCGATGCGGCGCCCGGGCGCCCCCGTTCGTGGGGACGCCGTCGTTGGCCATCTCCAGCACGAGCCGACCCCCGGTCCGGGAGATGGTGATCCGGCAACTCCGGGCCATGCTGTGCCGCAGCACGTTGGTGACCCCCTCGCGGACCACCGTGGCCAGGACGCTGCCGGTGTCCTCGTGCAGGGGAACGCGCTCGTCGTGGATGGCCAGGTCGATGCCGGCGGTGCTCAACACCCGTCGGGCGGCGGACAGTTCCACGGCCAGGGACAACTGTCGATAGCCGTGCGCGACACAGCGCAGGTCGGCGAAGGCCTGGCGGGAGATCGCCAACACCTCCTGGAGTTCCGCGTGCGCGCCTTTGGCCTCTTTGTCGATGAGCCGGGTCACCAACTCGCACTTGAGTGTGATGGCGGCCAGGTTGTACCCCAGCAGATCGTGCAAGTCCCTTGCCACTCGCAATCGTTCGCCCTCCACCGCCAGCCGCGAGAACTCCTCTCGGGCACGCCGGACCACGACGCTCCAGGCGGCGATGCGGGTGACCCCGTACACCATCAGCGCGTTCACGGTGCACGAGAGTATGCCGATGGAGACCCCGAGCGGCCGGGGGTCGATCATCATCACCCAGCCCCCGGTGAGCGCGGTGGCGCAGCCGAAGGCGGTGACGGACCACGGTGGATTGAGCACGAGCAGCACGGCGCCGGCGAGGAAGCCCGACATGCCGGCCCAGGCGAGTCCGAGCACGCACAGCGGGCCGTAGGTGAGCAGCGCCTGGGCGGCGAGGGTCCACGCGCCGTACCGAGCACGGAGGCGGGAGCCCCACAGGGCGCAGTGCAGGCTTTGCAGCGCGAACACCAGGACGAAGGCGGTGACGTACAGCGCGATCCGGCCGGATGTGGGATGTCCGGCGAGGAGGTTCAGGAAGCCGAGGAGGCCCACCGCGGACTGCACGGTCAAAACGATGCACGCCGCGAGCCAAGGGGGTGGCTCATCCTTCGGTAAGTCGACCATGCCGTCCGCCCGATCGAATATGGATCCGAGGGGCGCAGTCAATCAGTAATCCGATCGCGTGGGATGCGGTTGTCGCGCGGGTCACAGGGCGTCCGCCGATATCGGGCCATGATCGAATCGACGGGCGGCCGGTCCCGATGGAGCCGGCGCCGCGATCGAACGGGTCCGTCAGGTCCCGCGGATGGCCTCCGGAAATAGAAGTGTGAATTCCTCATGGGTACGTGTCGAATTCACCCCCGGGAACGTGACCACGTCACTGGGCGGCGGACGTCGGTCGATGCGAGTGTCGGATCGACGTTGCCGAGACACCTCGATCGGAGGACGCCCATGGATGTCGAAGTATTGGGAGAGTTGCTGGTCCGCGAGCACGGTCAATCCATCGTGCCGAGCGCGGGCAAGCCCCGACAGATCCTCGCGCTGCTCACTCTGCACGCGGGTCGGATCGTACCCGTGGCGACGCTGATGGAGGAATTATGGGGAGATGCGGTACCGCGCAGTTCGGCCACGACGCTGCAGACATACATCATGCAACTGCGCCGGCGAATTTCCAAGGCGTTACAAAATTTCCCCGAGCGTTCCCCGAAGGATTTCCTGGCGACTTCCTTCGGCGGCTACCGAATAACGGTGCCCGCGGAGAACTGTGACTGGTCGAGATTCCGACGCTCCGCAGCCGAGGGCAGTATCGCGTTGGCGGCCGGTGATCCCCGCTCGGCGTCGGCACTTCTCACCGACGCCCTCGCCCTGTGGCGAGGGCCCGCTCTGGTCGACGTCCCGGTGGGGCGGGTACTGGGTCTGGAGATCATCCATATGGAGGAAACGCGTAGGCAAGCGCTGGAGGAACGCATAGAGGCCGATATGCAACTCGGCTACCACGCGGCCCTTCTCGGCGAGTTGCGCACGCTCGTCGTCCGGTACCCGCTGAACGAGAACCTGTGTGCCCAACTGATGATCGCGCTCTGCCGTTCGGGGAGTCCCTCGCGCGCGCTCCAGGAGTTCCGCCACCTCCGCGAGCGCCTGTATCGGGAACTCGCCGTGGAGCCGTCGGCACGGCTCCAGCGGCTGCACCAGGCCGTGCTCTGCGGCGCGCCCGAACTCGACCGCTGGGAGGC
Source organism: Embleya sp. NPDC059213 (assembly GCF_042754445.1). Lineage (NCBI taxonomy): Bacteria > Bacillati > Actinomycetota > Actinomycetes > Kitasatosporales > Streptomycetaceae > Embleya > Embleya sp. NPDC059213. Next base: position 35,383 of record NZ_JBHZAV010000001.1, on the reverse strand, counting down.
GGCCGTGCCCGCCCGGCTACCGGCGTACTGACGGTTCGCCATCGCGGTGTCAGCCGAGCTGGTCGTGGGTGATCCGACGGGAGCGGGTGTACACCCCGTCCTCCCCCACCTCCAGGACGTCGTGCACCACGCAGCTCGGGGCGATCTCCGGCTTGCCGCCCGGGCGGACGGTGACCACCAAGGCGTACACCGTGGCGGCGATGCCGCCGTCGGCCCGCAAGACCAGCGCGATGTGGTTGAACCAGTGCCTGCGCTGGACCGGGTCGCCGTCGAACCGCTTGTGGAATTCCACCAGTTCGGCGACGATCCCGGCCCGCGTGCGAGCCGGCTCGGCGGCCGGCGAGTGCTGGAAGGTGCCGTCCGGGGTGAAGGTCGCGGCGTAGTCCTCGAACCGGCCGGCGTCGAGGGCCTGCATCTGGTGCGCGTAGAAGTGCTGGACCCGCGCGTAGAGATCGGTGCGGACGGAGGTTTGGGTCATCGGGCTCTCCTTCGGTGGTTTCGGTATGTCGGGGGTGTCCCGGGACACCCCACGGCCGGTGCCGAAGGCCGGCGTCGGCCAGCCTGACCGGCCCACCTCGAAATCGGCTGGAAAGCGGGCCGTCCCGCGCTCCAGCCGGCTTCCACCTCGCCTCAAGTCGCCCGTCCCACGCTTCCCCGGGACGGCGGGACGCGTCGTGTCCCCTACGACAGCGGGATCGGAGACCCATGAGCGAGACAGGCAGCCCCGTGGCCCTGGTGACCGGCGCCACGAGCGGAATCGGCAAGGAGGTCGCGCACCGGCTGGCCGGGCTCGGCGCGCGGGTCTACCTCTGCGCCCGGGGCAAGGCCGAACTGGACGCCACGCTGGGGGAGTTGCGGAGCGCGGGCTTCGAGGCGGACGGCTCGGTGTGCGACGTCGCGCGGCCGGAGCAGATCAGGGAGTACGTGCGCGCGGCCGTCGAACGATTCGGCCCGGTCGACATCCTGGTCAACAACGCGGGCCGAAGCGGCGGCGGCGCCACCGCGGAGATCCCGGACGAGTTGTGGTTCGACGTCATCGCCACGAACCTCAACAGCGTCTTCCTGATGACCAAGGAAGTACTGACCACCGGTGGAATGCTGGCCAAGGGCCGCGGCCGGATCGTCAACATCGCCTCGACCGGCGGCAAGCAGGGTGTGGTGCACGCCGCGCCGTACTCCGCGTCCAAGCACGGCGTGGTGGGCTTCACCAAGGCACTGGGCCTGGAACTCGCCCGGTCCGGGATCACGGTCAACGCCGTGTGCCCGGGCTTCGTCGAGACGCCGATGGCCCAGGGCGTCCGCGAGCACTACGCCGGCATCTGGGGCGTCACCGAGCAGGAGGCGCACGACCGCATCACCACTCGGGTGCCGATGGGTCGCTACGTGGAGACTCGCGAGGTGGCCGCGATGGTCGAGTACCTCGTCGGCGACGACGCCGCCGCGGTGACCGCGCAGGCGCTGAACGTCTGCGGCGGGTTGGGCAACTACTGATGTCCGCCGAAACGCGAGTGGCGCTGGTGACGGGTTCCTCCTCCGGGATCGGGGCGGCGATCGCGCGGCGGCTGGGCGCCGAGGGCATCCGGGTCGTGGTCAACTCCGCGCGTTCGGTGGAGGCCGGCGAGAAGGTCGCGGCCGCCCTGCCGGACGCGGTGTACATCCGGGCGGACGTGTCCGTCCCGGCGCAGGCGCGGGAGTTGGTGGAGGCGTCCGTGGCGCACTTCGGCCGACTCGACCTGCTGGTCAACAACGCCGGGGTCACGCGGGTGATCCCGCACGCCGACTTGGCGGCGGTGACCCCCGAGGTGTGGCGGGAGATCCTCGGGCTCAACGTGCTCGGCACCTGGCAGACCACCGTGGCCGCCGTACCGCATCTCATCGCGTCGGGTGACGGGGCGGTGATCAACATCTCCTCCGTCGCCGGCCGCCGGGCCGTGGGCAGTTCGATCCCGTACGCGGTGAGCAAGGCGGCGATCGAGCACATGACCGTGCTGCTCGCCGGGGCGGTCGGCCCGCACGTGCGCGTGAACGCGGTGGCTCCCGGGCTGATCGCCACGCCGTGGACGCGGGACAGCGACTTCTTCGCGCCGATTGCCGAGAAGGTCCGCCAGAGCACCCCGCTGGGCCGGGTCGGCCTGCCGGAGGACGTCGCCGAGGCGGTGATCGGTCTGGCCAATGCCGCGTACACGACCGGCCATGTGCTGTCCGTGGACGGCGGCGCCCACCTGATCTGACCTGCTCCGACCCGACCTGACCGATCCTTCGACCGACCTGAGGAGACGGCCGTGCGACTCGGCGCGAATCTGGTGTACCAGGGAGCGGGCGAGTTGGCCCGTGCGGCGGAACTGCTCGACTACGACGTGGTGTTGGCGCCCGAGGGGTACCGCTCGGACGCGGTGAGCGTGCTCGGCCTGGCGGCCGGCGCGACCGAGCGGATCGGCCTGGTCTCGGCGGTGATGCAGATCCCGGCCCGGCCGCCGGGCACGGCCGCACTCACTGCGGCGACGCTGGACGCGCTCAGCGGCGGCCGGTTCCGGCTCGGCCTGGGGGTGTCCAATCCCGATGTGTCGCAGGGCTGGTACGGCGTGCCGTTCGACCGGCCGCTGGGCCGCACCCGCGAGTACGTGGACATCGTCCGGCGGGCGTTGGCCGGGGAGTCGGTCACGTATACGGGAGAGCACTTTCGGCTTCCCGCTCCCGGCGCCGGCGCCGACGCGCCCCTGCGGCTGACCACCGAACGGCCGCACGCCCGGCTGCCGGTGTATCTGGCGGCGGTCGGCCCGCACGCGCTGCGGCTGGCCGGAGAGATCGCCGACGGCTGGCTCGGGGTGTTCACCTCGCCCGAGTCGGTCGCGAAGGCCGTGGTCGAGCTCCGGGCGGGTCGGACCCGGGCGGGGCTCGGCATGGACGGGTTCGAGGTGCTGCCGAGCCTGCCCACGTCGGTGGCCGACGACGTGCCGACCGCGGTGGACGCGCTGCGCGAGCAGTACGTGTACCTGCTCGGCATCGGCGACCCGGCCCGGAACTTCTACTGCTCGATGGCCCGGCAGCTGGGCTACGAACGCGAGGTCGCGCTGCTGCGGCGGCGGTTGGCGGCGGGCGATCGGGCCGGCGCGGCCGCCGCGCTCCCGGTGGACTTCATCGACCGCACCGCCTTGGTGGGCCCCGTGCCCAGGCTCGCCGAGCGGATGCGCGCGTACGCCGACGCGGGCGTCACCACGCTCGGCGTGATGGTCTCGGCGGCGGCCACCGACCTGGCGGGTCGGGTGCGGATCCTGCGTGCCGCGGCCCGGGCCCGCGACCTGGCGGCCGGCGCGCGCTGACGGTCGAAGCCCGGGGCGGTCACGGCGCGGGTGGGGTCACAGCATGGGGACCGTCCGGCCGAGGGTGCCGGATGGATCCACGACAGGGTCCGGGAAGCCCGTGACGTCGCCGCTCACCGCGTCGGCGGCGCGGGCCCAGCGGTAGCTCCAGGCCGGGTCGGCGAAGTCGGTCCCGGCCAGGCCGGTCTCCACCGGGCCGCTCCCGTCGGCGCACACGCGCCAGCTCAAGGCCGGGAGGGTGAACGGCACTTCGGGCCGGAACGGCCCCGGGGCACGCAGGACCAGGCGGCCCCCGGGAAGTGGTTCGGTGTACGGAGACGCTTCGCCGAGCGCCTCGCCGCCGGTCAGTGTGTGCCGCACGACCCGCGCGTGCGTGGGGATCCGAAAGCACAGGGCGATGTCGTCGATGCCGCTGCTGAGCTTGGCGGAGAAGGTGATCGGTGCGGGCACGAGGACGATCTCGAACTCCTCTCCCACCCGCGCCGTTCGGGGCGCGGTCACGTTGAAGCGCAGGGTGTAGGCGATGGTGTGGTCGTCGCCGTGCGGCTCGGTGTGGACCCGGCAGGTCAGGGCGAGCGCACGCTCGACCGTCGCGATTCGCATGCCCACGGTTCAGCCCTTCCGGACCGCGGCGGCCAGCCCGCTGGGCCGGGCCCCGGCTTCGGCGGCCAGGGCGGCACCCCGCCCGTAGCGGCCGGCCAGGGCGGCGATGGTCGGCGCGTCCGTCACCTGCCAGCCGTGGCCGCTCAGCCACCCCGCCGGATCGTCGAGGGTGGACTTCCAGGTCGCCCCCAGGTCGTCGAGGGTGTCGGAGACCCGGGCCAGCCGGTGCCGTTTGGTGGCCGAGTCGATGTGGTCCATCGCGAACTCGCTGCCGGGCGCGGACAACCTCCCCACGGTGTCGAGGAGTTCGTCGTTGCCGGCCCGGTCCAGGTAGGGCAGCAATCCCTCGACCAGCCAGGCGGTCGGCTCCTTCGGCTCGAACCCGGCGGAGCGCAGCGTGGCGGGCCAGTCGTCCCGCAGGTCGACCGGCAACACCGTGCGCGCGCACGCGGGTGCCGCCTGTCGCTCGGCCAGCACACGCTCCTTGAAGGCGAGCAGATCCGGCAGGTCCAGCTCGAACACCCTGGTCCCGACGGGCCAGTCCAGGCGGAACGCCCTGGTGTCCAGGCCCGCGGCCAGGATCACCACCTGGCGGCAGCCGCGGTCCGCCGCGCCGCCCAGACAGTCGTCGAAGAAGCGGGTGCGCACGGCGACGTAACCCGCGAAGTCCCGCATCCCGTCCACGGCGCTCGCCCCGACCGCCTCGACGAAGGCCCGTGCGTACGGGTCGTGGAACAACCGCTCCTCGCGCTCACTCTCCGCGGCCCGCCCGGCGGCGATGCCCACCGCCGTCAGGCTGACGCCCGAAGGCAACCGCACTCCCTCGCCCGATGCGGGTGTCCTTGCCTCGTGCTCGCTCATTCGTGCTCCTTTCGTGGCGCGGATCAGGGTCGTGGGTGGGGGTGGAGGGGGGCTCGAAGCCGGCTGGAACGCGGACATCGGGGCGGCGTTCGAGGGATGCGGTAGCCGGGCTCCAGGCAGTGGTGCCAAGGTGGACGGTACGTAATCGGGTCAGCACACTCACGGAGGTTCGCGCGTGACCAGCTCTCAGGAACGCCCGGTCGGTCCCGTAGGGTTCGCCGAACCGGATGTCTCCGGGCTCGGGTCGCCTCGCCCGTTGCGGATCGGCGGCGACCTGCCCTACTTCGATACCCGGCACGAACTTCGAGACTACGTACAGGCGTTCGAGGATCTCGGCTACGACCATCTGGGCTTCGGCGAGCACGTGCTGCCGGCCCGGGCGCCGAACTGGCCGTCGAGCATGTCCCCGTGTGAGCCGTGGCACGAGGCGTTCACCCAGGCCGCGTTCGTTGCGGCGCTCACCTCGCGGATCGAGATCGCCCCCTCGGTTCTGCTCCCGCTGCGCTCCGCCGGCCTCGCGGCCAAGCAGGCGGCCGAGATCGATCTGTTCTCGGAGGGGCGGCTTCGACTCTGCGTCAGCGTGGGCTGGAACCGGGAGGAGGTACAGGCGTTCGGTGTCGACCCGAGCACTCGCGGGCAGCTCGTCGAGGAGCAGGTCGAGGTGATGCGCCTGTTGTGGACCGAGCCGTCGGTCACCCATCGAGGCAAGCTGATCCAGCTGGTCGACGTGGCCCTGAACCCGCGCCCGGAGCGGCGGGTGCCGGTGTGGATGGGCGGCGGCGACTTCGACGGCGGCGGTGTGCCCAAGCCCGTGGTCCTGGACCGGATGGCCCGGATCGCCGACGGCTACAAGATGTTCGGCCCGCTGATGCGCGACGTGCGGGCGGGGGTGGACGTCGTTCGACGGTTGCGCGAGCTCGTGGTCGCGCACGGTCGGGACGTGGACACCTTCGGCGTCGAGGCGCGGATCGCGCTCCAGCTGGTTCCGGAGGACGCGTGGGCGACGAGCCTGGAGACCTGGCGGCAGGCGGGCGCCACGCATCTCACCCTCTCCAATCGGCGGGGGGCCGGCGGCGCGGACGCCGAGATCTCCCGCCTCGCCCGCTTCCGCGAGTTGACCGAGGGGCTCTGGTAGTCGGGGCAGGTGGGCGGCACCTGTCGGGGGCGCGCCGCGCCGACGATTTCACGTCGCCGAGGGTTCGGCCCGGTTCGGGGGATCCTGCTCCGGCACCGGTCCGCCCAGATGCCGGACCAGTCGGCGGATCTGCTCGCCGTATCGTTCCCGGAACTCGGCGGATCGCGGATCGAGCCCCGCTGCCCGCCCGGCGATCTGCGGCATCACGATCGGCGCCATGATCATCCCCATCACGGCCAGCCGTAGGAAGGCCGGGTCCAGGTCGTCGGCGATCTCGCCCCGCTCGCGCGCTCGCCGCAGGCCGGCCACGTCCTCGTCGAGCGCCGCCGCCTCCTCCTCCGGAACCTCCCGGACCTCATCCGAGAGCCCCCGCCAGAGCATCAGCCTGGCCGGCCTCGGGTCGGCGAGCCCCCGCTCCAGGTAGCGGACCGCGACCTCGGCCAAGGGCGTGTCCTCCTCGGCGAAGAGCGCCTCGCTCTCGGCCCAACCGCGGTGCAGTTCGCGGTAGAGGCCGTCCTTCCCGCCGAAGTAGTAGTTGATCAACTGCTTGTTGACGCCCGCCCGTTCGGCGATCTCCTGCACCCGGGCGCCGGCCGGGCCGCGGGACGCGAACTCGTCGAGCGCGGCGTCCAGCAACAGCCGCCGGGACCGCTCCGCGTCGCGTTGCCGCTCCTCGGCTTTGGGCGCCCGCCGGGGCCGCCGGCGATCGTGGCCGTCGTCGGCCTGCGTCGCGTCGGCTCCGCGCTCGCCGGCACCGGCGCCCGCGCCGGGGTTGATCTTCTTGACTGTCATCCGGCCATCCTAACTAATCATCCATCTGTTTGACAGTGACAGCCCTATGGATGAGAAGCTGGAGACATGACTGCATACGATGACCCAGCGGACCCGCCGGCCACGTCGGAGCGCCCCGGTCTCACCCGCGAAGCGCGGCAAGCCGTGCTGGTCGTGCTGATGGGCGCGATCCTCGCCTTCCTGGATTCGACCGTCGTCAACGTCGCCCTGCGGCATCTCTCGGTGGACTTCGACGCATCCCTCGACACCGTGCAATGGGTGGTGACGAGCTACCTGCTGGCCCTGGCCGCGGTGACCCCCGTGTCCGCGTGGGCCGCCCGACGCTTCGGCCCGCGCCGGCTGTACGCGTGGGCGCTCGCGATCTTTACGGTGGCCTCGGCGTTGTGCGGGCTCGCGTCGTCGGCCGAGACGCTCATCCTCTTCCGCACGCTCCAAGGCGTGGGCGGCGGGCTGATGATGCCCGTCGGCCAGATGATCCTGGTCCGGGCGGCCGGGCCGCAGGGCCTGGCCCGGGTGATGAGCGCGATCGGCGTGCCGATGGTGCTCACCCCGGTGCTCGGCCCCACCATCGGGGGGTTGCTCCTGGATCACGCGGGCTGGGAGTGGATCTTCTGGATCAATGTGCCGGTGGGCGTCCTGGCGATGTACCTCACCGTGCGGCTGCTGCCGCGTGACGACGCGGGCGAGGCGGCCGGGCCGCTCGATGTGCCCGGACTGCTCCTGGTTTCGGTGGGCGTGGTGGGCGTCACCTACGGATTGGCCCGGGCCGGGCTGGAGGGCACGGCGGTCTCCGCCGAGGTGCTGCTGCCGTTCCTGGTGGGCCTGGCCCTGACCACCGTGTTCGTGCTGCGGTCGCTGCGGGTCGAACACCCGCTGCTGGACCTGCGGTTGTACCGGAACCGGATGTTCGGCGCGGCGTCCTTCGCGACGTTCGTCATGGGCACCGCCATTTTCGGCGGCATGATCCTGATGCCGCTGTACTTCCAGGTGGTCCGGCACGAGGACGCGTTCCATACCGGCATGCTGCTGGCTCCGCAGGGACTCGGCGCCGCGGTGGGCATGTTCCTGGCCGGGCGCCTCTTCGAGCGGATCGGCAGCCTGACCGCCGTCATCGGCGGGGTCGTCTGTGTCGCGGCCACGTTGCCGTTCGTCCTGATCTCGGCCGGGAGTTCGTACTGGCTGCTGGGGGTGGCGATGGTCGCCCGCGGGTTCGGGATCGGGATGTCCGGCATGCCCGCCATGACGGCGGCGTTCCGGGCGTTGGCCCCATCCCAGGTCAACGACGCCACCCCGCAGCTCAACATGCTGCAACGGATCGGCGGTTCGATGGGGACCGCCCTGTTCGTCGTGGTGCTCCAACAGCACCTCGACGACGCCGGCGGGCGGGCCTCCGAGCAGGCATCCGGCTTCGGTGTGACCTTCGTGTGGGTGCTGGCGGCGTCGGCGCTCGCCATCCTCCCCGCCGTGTTGATGACCGCCTTGGAGCGCGGGGCGAAGCCGTCCGACGACGCGTCGACGGACGCGGATCCGGCGCCCGACACCGATACGCACAGCCGCAGCGCCCCCGCCGTGTAGGAGACCGGCGCGAGCGCCGCGAACGGGAAAGGGAGCCGACTGCCGCGGCATGGCAGTCGGCTCCCCGTGCCCGGTGTTCGGCACCGGTTCGCCACCGGTTGTTCGGTACAGGGCGCTCGGTGCCCGCAGTTCGGTGCCCGCAGTTCGGTACCGGCCGTTCGGTACCGGGCGCTCGGGTGCTCGCCGGTCAGTGCACCGATCGCCGCGGATCCTCGGCCACCGCCGCGCCCTCGCCCGACACCACGCCGGGATCGGGCCGGCCGGCGGGTACCGGCTTGCGGGCGCGACTCCACCGGCGCATGACCGGCCGCTCGACGAGCGAGTTCAGCAGCCAGGCCAACACGAGCGCGCCGCCCAGGGTGGGCAGCGCCAGGCCGGCGGCCTGCCAGGGGGTCAGGCTGTCCGCGGTGGTGATGTCCAGCTCGTACGCGACTCGGTCGATGAACAGTTCGTGCACCATGTACAGCGCGAACGAGACCTCGCCGAGCCACAACATCGTCCGGCCGCGCAGTGCGGACGGCCGCCGGTCGAGGTCGGCCCGAGCGCCGGCCCCGATCAGCAGGGCCAGCGGGACCACGGTCACCGCGACCGTGCCGTACTGCCCGGGGATGTACAACGCCCCGAAGTACGCGCCCACCACCAGCGCCCCCGCCGGCAGCAGGCCGATCCGCGGCCACCTGCCCTGGGCGACGAGCTGCGCCAGGAACATGCCGAGGACGAACTCCAGGGCCCGGGTCACGGGGAAGAAGTACACGAACCACAGCTGGGTCACCGAATAGGGCAACCGCGCGGAGAGCGGCGTGCCCGAGTCCAGGAACACGTGGGACACCAGCGGCACGCACCACACGGCGGCCGCGACACCCGCTCCCCACCACCACAACCATCGCCCGGGCACCCGCAGCACCAGCCGCAGCAGGAACGGGAACGACAGGTAGAAGAACGCCTCGCAACCCAGCGACCAGCTCACCGTGTTGACGCTGTTCAGGATGTCCAGGCGCGGGAGCCAGGTGTGCACGAGCGCGAGGTTCGGCAACACCTGACGGGTTGTCATCGTCTCGTCGAGGGACAGCGCGAGCAGGATCGCGGCGGCCGCGGTGACCAGGTGGTTCGGGTAGATCTTGCAGGCCCGGGCGCGCCAGAAGGACCGGGCACGCTCACCCGGTCGGGCCGACCAGGTCAGCACGAAACCGCTCAGGATGAAGAAGAACGACACTCCGGTGGAGCCGGCCTTGCTCCACAGGAACGACACGCCCTTGTCCGCGGATCCCCAACTGGTGGGCACGAACCGGAAGAAGGCGTGCGAGAAGAACACCATGGCGGCGGCCAGGAAGCGCATGCCGGTGAGCGAGGGCAGCGCTCTGCGGCGGCCGGCCGGATCGTCCGGGCTCATCCCGGACCCTGCGGCGGAACCCATCCCGAATCACGCAGGAACGCCTCGAAGGTGCGCAGTTCCGGATGCGCGGCCCGATGCGCGGGAATGTCCGCGGTGTAGCCGACCTCGTTGAACCACACGAAGGTCTTGGCCATCCACTCGTTCTGTCGGGCGATCTCCTCGATGGGCACCGACTCGAATCGGCTCGGCATCCCGGTGTACCGCTCGAAGGCCGCGGCGATCTCCGGTCCGGTCAGCTCCTCGCCGGCGATCTCCACGTTGCGGTCGACGAATTGCGCCGGGTCGTCGAAGGCGTCGGCGACGAACCAGCCGATGTCCTGTGACGCGATCATCTGCAGGGTGGTATCGGGCAGCAGACCGCGGCTGAGCACCAGGCCGCCGTTGCCGTCCGACACCGGCGGAAGGTCGAGGAAGTTCTCCATGTAGTAGACCGCGCGCAGGAAGGTCGTGGGCCGTCCGGAGGTACGCATGGTCTGTTCGACCCGCAGTTTGGTCTCCCGCCAGCCGACGCCGCCGGGATTCTCCACCCCGCCGACCGAGCTGTGCACCACGTGCGCCACGCCGGCCTTGCGGACCGCCTCGGCGATCAGGGCCGCGTGCCGTTCCTCGCCGTCGAGGCCGTTGCCGTGCGTCGGCGTGAAGACGCTGAACACCCCGTACGCACCGGTCGTCGCGGCGTACACGGAGTCCGCGTCGTCGAGCGATCCCGGCACCAACTCGGCGCCCTTGGCCGCCAGTTCGCGAGCCTGCGGATGGTCCGGGTTGCGAACGAACGCGTGCACCGCCCAGCCGCGATCGAGCAGGTGTCGGGCGGCCGTACCGCCCTGCCTGCCGGTGGCTCCGATGACCAGCACCCAGCGCTCGGCGTCGTTCTCTCCGCCTGTCATGGACTGTCCTTCCTGAATCGGTCGTCCGGCGGATCACAGTCGCGGCCCCGGCTGGAATCCCGCTGGAAGCGGGCTCAAGCGGGCAAGACTCGCCGGTCACGGCAGGCGCAGGACACCAGCTTGTCTTTTAACCTGTAGGGGCCTTCATTGCTCAACTCGGATACTGGTCCGATGAGTCCGATCTCCGCACACCATCGGTTTCGGGATCCACGGAGCACGAAGTACGACTTCCTCACGTCCGTCCTCGTGCGCTGCCCCAACTGCGACAAGGCCGCGCACGTCGTACCGGGACCGGAGTTGGTCGGAGTACTCGATCCGGACCTCGTTGCGCCAAGACGTCTGGTCTGCCGGAACTGCGGGACTGCGATGAAGCGGGGCCCCGGATCCGTGGCCTTGCACCGGGACCCGAACGAACCGGCGACCGACCCTATTTCGGCGTCCGCCTGTGGCTGCAGACCGAAACCCGGCACGGGTGGATATGGGCCTACGACCTGGAACACCTGGACCTGATCAAACGATTCGTGCAGGCGTCGCTGCGCGAGGGAATTCCCTGGCGCGATCACGGCCGGAAGATGACCGTAGTGGCCCGCCTGCCTGCATGGATGCAGCAGGCCAGGAACCGCGAGGAGGTGCTGCGGGCCATCGCCCGCATCCACGCCTCACTGCTCCGGAGCTGACCCGGGAACGCTGAGGAAGCCGTCACGCTCTACCGTGCCCTGAGCTTGTTCTCTATCCCCGGAAAGGTCGTTCGTGCCGGGGTTTGTGCGTTCGGCGGACAGCAGCGCGGCCGCCCTGGAAGCTTCGAAATGTCGAGTAACGAAGCAAACAGGAACGGCCGCTGTGACAAGTCTTCTGCAGGATCCCGCCCGCGTCGAGTCCCTGAACGTGTTGTCCCGCTTCAGGACGGACTTCCACGACTGCCTCACCACCCGCGCGGACGCGTTGTTCGAACTGACGGACGCGCTCTCGTGCGCCGACGGCGCCGTGACATCCCTGGTCGACCTCACCCTCACACCCGAACACCGGCGCGGCCACGGCGCCCTCTACGACGGATTGAACAGCGGCCGGATCGACGAGGAACGCCTGCGGACCGTCCTGGCCGGCCTACCGCTGCCCAGGTGCGCCGACGGCCGGATCGTGCTCGCCGTCGACGTCAGTCCGTGGCTTCGCTCGGACGCTCCCACCAGCGCGGAACGCCTGTTCTGCCACGTCTACGGCCGGGCGAGGAGCAAATCCGAACTCATCCCCGGTTGGCCGTACTCGTTCGTCGCCGCGTTGGAATCCGGACGCACCTCCTGGACCGCGATCCTGGACGTCGTCCGCCTGGGACCCGCACACGACGCCACGGCGGTGACCGCGAACCAACTCCGCTCCGTCGTCGGCAGGTTGACCAAGGCGGGTCACTGGAACGAGGGCGACCCGGACATCGTGGTCGTCATGGACGCCAGCTACGACGCCACCCGCCTGGCGTTCGTCCTGGCCGACCTACCCGTCGAGGTCGTGGGCCGCATCCGCTCGGACCGCGTGATGCTCCACCCGAGACCGCCCCGCCTGCCGGGCACCAACGGCCGCCCGCCCCAACACGGACCCGCGTTCGCCCTCGACAGACCCGACACCTGGTCCGAGCCGAACCACACGACCCTCACCGAGACCACCCGCTACGGCACCGCCCGAGCCGACGACTGGGACCGAATGCACCCACGACTGACCCATCGCACGAGTTGGCTCGACCACGACGGAGAACTACCCGTCGTCGAAGGCACTCTGATCCGCCTGCGCGTCGACCACCTGCCCGGCGACCGCGACCCCAAGCCGGTCTGGCTGTGGTCGTCCAAAACCGGTGCGACCGCGACCGACGTCGACCGCCACTGGCGGTCCTACCTCCGCCGATTCGACCTCGAACACACCTTCCGCCTCTTCAAGCAGACCCTGGGATGGACCCGTCCGAGAATCCGCACACCCCAGGCGGCCGACCGCTGGACGTGGCTCGTCATCGCCTGCCACACCCACCTCAGGCTCGCCCGAACCCTCACCGCGGACCTGCGTCGCCCCTGGGAGAAACCCGCCGAACCGGGACGACTGACCCCGGCCCGCGTCCGTCGCGGGTTCAGGAACATCCGCCCGAACCTCGCCCAGCCGGCCGGCGCACCCAAACCCGGAAAACCCGGCCCGGGACGCCCTCCCGGCTCCAGGAACCTTCGACCCGCACCCCGCTACAACGTCGGAAAGACCGTCAAACGCGAACGCACCCTCACCGCCCACCACGAACGCACAGGATAAAGAACAAGACCAGGGCGTGTCTTCGATCCCCCGTCGGGCTCCGCGACGTGCGGCACCGCACCTCGCCGCCCCGGAGAAACACCGGAACAGAACCACTATGCGGGCGCTTCTCCGGCACGCCGATGCACGGCATCCGCCCTTCGGGCTTCTCGCTGCGCTTACGCCGCAGAGCCCGACGGGGGATTGAAGACACGCCCTAGCGGGTGTCGAGTCGCGTTCGAGCCCGGGCCGAAACGCTCGGTTCCCGCAGCCGTCACGGTGAAGGGAGCCCGGCCGTCATGCCCGACAGCCAGCGCACGGAGCAGGACACGGCCATTCGCCGGTCGCTGTTCGACCGGCCCGGATCCGCCGGTCTCCGCACCACCGGACCCCGCCCCGATTGGCAGATCAGACCGGTCGGGACACTGCCGCTGGGCGACGCGAGAGTCCGTACCGGCGACGCCGGGTCGGTGGTCGAACCCCCGGAGACGACCGCCGGCGGTGCGCCGGCGTTCGGCTACGCGACCGGGCCCGGCGGCGCGGACGACCACCTGAAGTGGTGCGCCCTGGTGGCCCACACCGCCTCGTCCGGACTGCCGGGCTTCGACGCGCCCGGCGGCGGGGAGCTGGTGGGCGCGGCGGAACTGGCCGTGCGCGTGTTCGGCGCGGAGCGCCATCCCTTCGGCGACGCGGTCGCCGAACCGCAGGCCGACCCGCGGCTCGGCGCCGGCGCGCTGCTCGCGCTGGACCGCGAAACCGGCCTGGTCTTCGATTTCTTCGTCAGCAATCGGCACATCCACGCGGTGTACGAGCGGCTGCCCCGGCCAGGGACCGGGTGGGCCGCGTTCACCTACCTGGTGCCGGTCGCCGAACGCACCCCCGACCTGGTCCGGCGGCTGGAAATCGGCCTCGATCGCGACGCGGGCACGGTCCGCTGGAGCGTGGATGGCGAACAGGTGCTCTCTGTCGAACGGTTGGGGCACCTGTCGCTGCCCCGGACGCACCTGGTGATCGACCACGGTGGCACCGAGGAGTCGGCCGTGCCGAGACAACTCGCTTTCGGACTCGGCCTGTTCACCCTGTTGGATGCCGCCGGGCCGGACGGACGCGGCCTGCTCCGGCTCTCCGCCGAGCGGTATTACGATCCCGCGCGCGGAGCGCCCGCGCCGCAGCGGTTTCGCGACGAACTCGGGCTGCGCGCCAATCGGTTGTGGGGCCAGGGCGTGCGACTGACCGTGCGCCGGGTGACCGTCACGACGGGGCCGGCGCCCGGCTCGCCCTGATGCCGCGGCCACGGCCGCGAGCAAGCATCCGTCATCGAGGCATGAGCAGGAGATGGGATATCCATGGAGACCGCGCACAAGACCCTACGGAGGCTGGCCAGGCCGCTGTTGGCCACCGGATTCGTCACCGGTGGCTACAGCGTGCTGCGCGACCCCGGTCCGCTGCCGGCGTTGGCCGAGCGGCACGGGGTTCCGCTGCCGCGGGTGGCAACCCGCGGTACGGCGGCGGGCATGCTCATCGGCGGGGTCGCGCTGGGTGCCGGGTTTCGGCCGTCGCTCAGCATCGGCCTGTTGGCGGTGTGCCTGGTGCCGACGACCGTGACCGTGCACGACTTCTGGCGCCAGCAGGATCCGGTGCGCCGGATCGCCCAGCGCAACGAGTTCTTCAAGAATCTCAGCCTACTCGGCGGGTTGGCGATCGCCGCGGCCGACGCGTTCGCCACCGGTGCGGCCGGCCGGGCCGCGACGCGGGCCGGTGGGGAGTAGCCATGATGCGGACGGCAGGAGAACTCGACAGTGTCACCCCTTTGCTCGCCCGCGCCCGGGACGTCGCGCGCACGGCGGCCCGGCACGCCGTCGACGCCGATCAGGAGCGGCGGTTGCGTCCCGACGTCGTGCGCGAGGTCGTCGACGCCGGCTTCGCCCGTCACTTCGTCCCCACCCGCTACGGCGGCGCCGCCGCCGGCTTCACCGAACTCCTCGACGCCGTCGCGATCGTCGGCCGAGCGTGCGCCGCCACCGCCTGGGTGGCCTCGCTCGGCGCCACCGTGGCCCGGATGGCGGTCCACCTGCCCGAAGAGGGGCAGCGTGAACTGTGGGCGGACGGCCCCGACACCTTGCTGGTCGGGGCGTTGATGCCGGTCGGCCGGGCCGAGAAGGTGCCCGGCGGGTGGCGGTTGTCCGGGAAGTGGTCGTACATCAGTGCGGTGGACTTCTCCCAGTGGGCACTACTGTGCGCGATGGCTCCGGCGGACGGGCACAACGGCGACGGATCCCCGCAGGCTCGATACTTCGCGGTTCCCCGCGCCACATACACCGTGCTGGACACCTGGTTCTCGGTGGGGATGCGCGGGACCGGCAGCAACACGCTCGTGCTGGACGGGGCGTACGTGCCCGAACACCTCTCGTTCGCGCGCGCACAGGTCCTCGACGGCGCCGGCTCCACCTCGCCGGCGACCTGCCATCGGGTGCCGCTGCGGGCGGTCAACGGCTTGTCGTTCGTGACCCCCGTCCTGGGGGCGGCGCGCGGAATGCTCAGCGAGTGGACCCGGTGGAACGCGGCCAAGGCCGCTACGGGCACCGGCGGTTCGGCCGCGGACGACGTCGCCTTCCGGGACGTGCTCGCCCGGACCGCGGGCGAGGTGGACGCGGCGGAGCTGTTGCTGCGCCGCGCCGCCGCCGTGGCCGACGAGGGTGTTTTCACCGACCTGTTGACGGCACGCGGCGCGCGGGACTGCTCGTTGGCGTCCGAGACCCTGTTGACCGCCGTCAACCGCATGTTCCGCGCGATGGGGACCTCCGGTCAGACCTCGGGCAGCCCCTTCGAGCGCCACTGGCGGGACGTCAACTCGGCGACCAGTCACATCGTGCTGCGTTTCGACACCGCCGCGGAGTCCTACGCGCGGCAGGTACTGGCCGGCGGCTGAGCCGCCCGACGTACCCGGCCGCTTTGCCGCAGCCGGGCACGCGCGAGGCCCGCCGGGTTTTGCCCGGCGGGCCTCTTTCGTGCGTTCGTGTCCGGACTCAGCGCGGCACCGTCCCGGGCAAGCCGGCCGCCAGGGCCAGCGTGGCCCGGCTGTTGTCCCCGAGCGCCCTGCGGATGTAGGTCCGCGCGTCGGCGAGCGTGGCGTCGGCACCGAGCACCGCGGGCACCGCCTCGGGGTCGATCACGACGGTGTGCCGGGCCGAGGCCACCGCCCCGGTGCCGGCGTCGTCGAACGTCCACAGACCGCTGTGGCCGAGCAGCAGCTTCGGGGGCGTCCGCTGCTTGTACGCGATCCACCCGGGCCGCGAACACACCCGGATCGACCGGGTGGTGTGCGCGGACCCGTCGGCGGTGACGGTGTCCATCTCCAGTTCCTGGATGCCGGGGACGGTCTCGGTCAACTCGGTCCTGGCCACGTGCGGCAGACGCTCGGCCCACAGGTCCGCGCGGTTCACGAATTCGTACGCTTCCTCGGCCGGGCAGGCCAGCGCGATCGTGTCGCTGAAGGTGAGGACCAGCCCCCCGGTCGCCGGACCGACTTCGGCGATCCGGGCGAGGGCGCCCAGTTCGGCCGCGCTGTTGCGGTCGAGCGCCCGGGACACCTCGGCCGCCGCGGTCGGGTCGTGATCGACGATGGTGAAGCGGTGCCGCAGCACCACCTCGGTATGCCCGTCCGGCAACTCGCGCAGCAGCCAACCGCCGCTCATCGAGGCGACCGGCGGACTGCCGTGCTCCTGCCGAAAGGCGACGTAGCGCCGCTCGGGGTCCAGGGTGCGCCGCGAAGTCCATTGCGCCACGCGGCCATTCACATCCGCCCAGATCTCGAAGCGCTCGGCGCGCGGGTTGTGGTCGAGGTGTCGTACATGGACGCACGGGCCGAAGACGGCCGGCCACGACGCGGCGTTCGCGATCAGGTCGTAGACGACGCTCGCGGGCGCCGCGACGACGAGCGAGTGTTCCGCGCGATGTATTCGAGGTGTTGTCGGGGATGCCGTCCGCGGTGACTTGCGCACCGAATTCACGGGGCTCGTGCCCTCCCGTCCGCTCATGACTGCCGGCCGGCCGCCGGCACCCCGTTGACGAGGTCGAGCAGCGCTCGCGGGGTCCTGAGGTCGACCAGCGCGTCGTCGGGGATCTCCACGCCGTGGAGCTGCTTGATCCTGGCAGCGCACTCGATCAGCGCGAGCGAGTCGTAGGCCAACTCCTCGAAGGAGCGGTCGAGCACGTCGCCGTCGAGGTTGACCGCTTCGTCTTCACCCGCACAGGCCACGAGGATCTCGCGGAGTGCGTCGATGTCCATCACTGCTGCCATGGTGTGCCGTGCCTCCTGCTGTTGCCGATGGGTGGGTGGTCGGTGAGGGGTGCGTCTCGAAGAACCGGGGGTCCGGGTGGCCCCGTGAGGGATCTCAGAAGTCCGGATGGGTCAGTACGACGGCCGAGTTGAAACCGCGCCGGCCGCGCGCGAGGACCAGCGCCGAGCGCACCTGTGCCACACGCGGCTCGTCCAGGACGAGGTCCAGGCCGTAGTCCTCGGGCACGTGCCTGGTGTGCGCGGTGTGCGGCACGAGTCCGTCCCGCATGGACAGCAGCGCGGCGACAAGATCCACCGGACCGCCCCCGGCGGCCATCCGGCCGGTGAGCGACTTCGGCGCGGTGACCGGTACGCCGTAGGCGCCGAACAGGCCTCGAAGGGCCTCGGCCTCGACCCGGTCGAGGTCCGCGCCCCCGGCGCCGTCGGCGAACACCACGTCGATGTCCGAGGCGGCCAATCCGGCGTCGGCCAGCGCGAGTTCGGCGGCCCGGCGCAGCCCGGCGGGCCGATCCGAGCCCGGCTTGGGGTCGAAGGTCGAAGCGTAGCCGGCGACGCTGCCGTACACCTGCCGCGCACCGCGCTCGCGCGCCGAGTCGGCGTCCTCGATCACCAGCAACGCGCCGCCCTCGCCGGGCACATGGCCGGCGGCGTCCCGGTCGAAGGGCAGATAGGCGCGCGCCGGGTCGGCAACCGTGCTGACCCGACCGCCCGCCAGTTGGGCGGCCCAGCCCCACGGGTCGAACGCCGAGTCGACGCCGCCGCCGAGCACCAGCTTGGTGCCCAGGCGCACGGTCCGACGGGCGTGCCCGATCGCGTCCAGGCCGCCCGCCTGTTCGGCCACCAGGGCGGCGCCGGGGCCGCGCATCTTGTGTCGGATCGAGATCTGGCCGGTGTTGACGGCGTAGAACCAGGCGAAGGACTCGTAGACGCTGACGTACTCGGGGCCCTGGCTCCAGAGCTTGTGGAACTCCCGGTGGGTGAAGTCGAAGCCGCCCTGGGCACTGGAGACCACCACGCCCATGTCGTAGTCGGCCAGGGTGTCCGGGCCCACCTCGGCGTCCGCCAGGGCCCACTCGGCCACGGCCAGCGCATATCGCGTGGACACGTCGGTCTGCGGAAGCAACCGGCCGGAGAGGTGTTCCGCCGCGTCGAAGTCCCGGATCTGGCCCGCGAAGCGGGCCGGATACCCGGAGGCGTCGAAGCGGTCCAAGGGGCCGATGCCGGCGCGGCCGGCGACGACGGACCGCCAGAAGTCCTCCGTACCGAGCCCGATGGGCGCGGCCACCGACATGCCGGTGATTACCGTCCCGGTCATCCGGTGCGCACCTCCGCCTCGTGCAGGACCATCGCGGTCTGGAAGCCGCCGAACCCGCTGCCCACCGACAGCACGGTGTCCACCCGCTGCTCCCGGGCGGTCAACGGCACGTAGTCGAGGTCGCATTCGGGGTCGGGCGTGTGCAGGTTCGCCGTGGGGGGCACGACGCCGTGCCTGATCGCCAGCGCGCAGGCGGCGATCTCGATGGAGCCGATCGCGCCGAGCGAGTGCCCGACCATCGACTTGATCGAGCTGACCGGGACCCGGTACGCGTGCTCACCGAGGCTGCGCTTGTAGGCGGCTGTCTCGTGCCGGTCGTTCTGTTTGGTGCCGGAGCCGTGCGCGTTGACGTAGTCCACGGCGGTAGGGTCCAGCCGGGCCTCGTCGAGGGCGACCCGGATCGCCTCGGCCATCTCGCGGCCATCCGTCTTGAGTCCGGTCATGTGGTAGGCGTTGCAGCGGGAGGCGTAGCCGCCGACCTCCGCGTAGATCGGTGCCCGGCGGGCCCGTGCCGCCTCGTACTCCTCCAGGACGAACATGGCGGCGCCCTCGGCGATCACGAAGCCGTTGCGGGATCCGTCGAAGGGCCGGGAGGCCCCGGCCGGGTCGTCGTCGCGCGGGGTGGTCGCCTTGATGGCGTCGAAGCACGCGACGACGATCGGCGTGATGGGAGTGTCGGTGGCCCCGGCGACGGCCGCGTCGACGGTGCCCTCACGGATGAGTCGGACCGCGTGCCCGACCGCGTCCAGGCCGGAGGTGCAGCCGTCGGACACCATCGTGACCGGCCCCTCCGCCCCGACCGCCCAGGCGACTTCGGCGGGCATCGCCCCGGGGCTGAGGTAGTCGAACATGTACGGGGACAGGTGGTCGTGGTCGACCAGCCACTCCCGCCCGCTGTCCGACATCACGAGGTATTCGCGTTCGAGGCTGGTCGCCGAGGCGACCGCGGAGCCCAGCACGACCGCGACACGCTCCGGCGGCAGTGTTTCCCTGGGTAGGCCGCTGTCGGCGAGCGCGTCCCGGGCGCAGGCGACGGCGAACTGCGTGGCCCGGTCCATCCGCCGGATCTCGCGCGGGCCGAAGCCCTCGGCACGCGCGTCGAAGTCGACCTCGCCGGCCACGCGCGAGCGAAAGGGCGACGCGTCGAAGAACGAGATTCCGCGCGTGGCCGTTCGGCCGTTGGTCAACAGCTCCCAGAAGTCCTTGGTGCCGTTTCCGCCCGGGGCGCGCACCCCGATGCCGGTGATCACTACGCGCCGTTTTCCCACGGTGATTCCCTTCGCCTGTGCCAAGCCCGGGCGTGACCGGTGTTCCCGGCCGAGCCGGTCCCCGGGACCGTCAACAGAGTCGACGTGCCGGCTCGACCAGCTCTGGAGCCACGCTCGGGTCGGGCTCGCCCCGGCCGCGCCGGATTCGGATGGGGGCGCGGGCGCGGGTACCGCGCAGGGGCGGTGGTGATCGGATGTGGTGATTTCGCCGTGGTGGTTGGTGTGGGCGGTGACGCGAGCCGGAGTGTCGCGGGTGGTTGGGAACGATTTGTGGCCGTCCGGGGGAGGGCCGTGGGGTTTGACCCGGGGGTGTCGCGGTTTCGTTGAGACTTCGCGGGTGTGTTGCACGTAGCCCTGCGCGCCTGAAGAACCGGGTCGTGTTTGTGCCGGCCACGGGGTTTTGGCCTGGGTCGCAGGGCCGGGCTGGGCTACCGCTTGGGTGTACCGCCCGGGGTGTGCGGCCCGGGGTGTGCCGGGACGGTGGTGTGTTTCGGCGAGGTGGTCGAGACGAACCGCGTCGAGGCCGGCTTCGGTGATGCGTTCGGTGCCGTCGACGATCGCGGTGGTCGCGGTGGTCGCGGTGATCGCGGCTTGGCGGATCAGGCGGGTGAGGCTGCCGACCTGCGGTGGTCCGCCGATGGAGGAGGGCGGCGAGGCGGGGGAGTGTCCCGGCCCGGTGCGCGTTCGGGTCGAGGGCAACTTCCCACCCGGCGATCACCTCCGTGAACGGTTCGCCTTTCCCGAGCCGCGCGGGAACACCCCAGTCGATCAGTGCGGCCCGTCCGACGAGTTGCGCCCCGTATGCCCCACCGAACAACGGTGGGGCGGCCACGTCGATGCCCGCGGACACGAACGTCGCCCCCACGCGTTCGGTGAGGTCTTTCAACAGGTCGGCGGTCTCGGCGCCGGTGTGCTGCCGGTCGGGGTGAGGGTGTCGGCCGACATCGAATTCATCGAGGGGCTGCCGAAGCCGTATCGGGCCCGGGTGCGGTGGAGCGATGCCGCTGCGCGCAAGCGCCCCTCGGTGTCGCTGAGTTGGGTCACGGGGGAGGAGAGCCGAGATTGATCCCGGCGCTCGTACGCGTGGCCGAGCGAAACCCCAGAGGGTGGGCAGGACACACCCTGTGGCCGGCGTAGGGGTCGACCCTGGCGCCTGCTCAGGGTGAAACCGGGGGTCGACCAGGGGTGAACCCGATGGGAATCCGGTTGCGCGGGCACCACGATGGTCCTGGGCATCGAGAGGGCGGTGGACTCGAGTCGGGCGTGCCGGACGACGACTGAACGGTCCCGGCGGAACACGGCGAACTCGGTGGTCACGGGGCCGTCGATCGCCGGGGCTCCGTACCGGTCTCGCTTTTATGGAGGCCCCGCAGGAAAGGTTCAGCGAGCCCTCCTCGGACCCGTGACTCGATGTCCGCGGCACGAGCGGAGACCGACGACAAGGGCAAAGCGGCCCCGAGTTCGAGGTCCCGACCCGTTGAACCGACCAGCGAACATACCCTGGAGCGCTGCAACAGATGATCGAAGCAAGAAGGCTCACCAAACGCTACGGGACCAAGGTGGCGGTGGATCAGCTTTCCTTTCGGGTGCGTCCGGGCTCGGTGACCGGCTTCCTCGGCCCCAACGGCGCCGGCAAGTCGACCACCATGCGGATGATCCTCGGCCTGGACACGCCGACCGGGGGCGACGTCACGGTCAACGGTCGCCCGTACAACCATGTCCAGGCCCCGCTGCGGGAGATGGGCGCGCTGCTGGACGCCAAGGCGATGCACGGCGGCCGGACCGCGTACAACCACCTGCTGTGCCTGGCGCAGAGCAACGGCATCCCCAACCGCCGGGTGGACGAGGTGCTCGGGATGGTCGGCCTGACCCAGGTGGCGAGGAAGCGCGCGAACGGCTTCTCGCTCGGCATGGGGCAGCGGCTTGGGATCGCCTCGGCGCTGCTCGGTGACCCGGGCATCGTGATGTTCGACGAGCCGGTCAACGGGCTCGACCCCGAGGGCATCCTGTGGATCCGCAACCTGATGAAGCAGTTGGCCTCGGAGGGTCGCACCGTCTTCGTCTCCAGCCACCTGATGAGCGAGATGGAGGTGACCGCGGACCACCTGATCGTGATCGGTCAGGGCCGGATGATCGCCGACACCTCGATGCGCGACTTCATCGAGACGAACTCCCAGGCGTTCACCGTGGTGCGCTCGCCCCGGGTCGAGCAGCTCAGGGCGCTGATCGAGGGCAAGGGCGCGAGCATGAGCCCCGAGCCCGGCGTCGAGGGCTCGTTCCGGGTGCACGACCTGCCGCCGACGGTGATCGGCGACCTCGCGGTCGAACACGGCATCGCGCTGCACGAGTTGTCGCCGCGCTTCGACTCGCTCGAAGAGGTCTACATGCGGATGACCCGGGACAGCGTGGAGTACCGCGCCGGTGTCCCGGACGGCTCGCCCCCGGGCGACGGCGCGTCTCCGGGTCGCCCGCACTCCGGTGCCGCGTCGGTCGGTTCACGGTCCATGCCCCGGTCCGCCGGAAGCGAGGGCTGAGCGATGGCACGGAACACGCCACCCCCCATGCCCCAGGGCGCTTCGCACCCGACGTACGGAGAGCAGCAGCCCATGCCTGGACAGCGACGGTTCCGCCGGCACCCCGGAAGGCAGGGCCCTCACCCGTCGACCGGGCAGGGGCGAGCGCCCGGACGACTCGGCGATGGCAATGCGGGCTTCGGCCGGGTGCTGCTGTCCGAGTGGACCAAGATCCGCACGGTGCGCTCCACGGTGTGGACGTTGCTGGTGATGGACGTGCTGATCCTGGGCCTGGGGGTGCTGCTCGGCGGCGTCGCCGACCCGAAGGTCAAGGACGACTACGTCTCGATCTCGCTGATCGGCGTGATGATCGCGCAGATCGCGGCGGCCACGTTGGGCGTGCTGACCATTGCCGCCGAGTACACCACCGGCATGATCCGCACCACGCTGACCGCCCATCCACGCAGGGTCCGGGTTCTGGTCGCCAAGGGTCTGGTGTTCGCCGGCCTGATCCTGGTGGTCGCCCTGGTCGCCAACACCCTTGCGGCGGTGATCGGCGACGCGATGCTGACCTCGCGGATCGGCGACTCCGCCGCAAAGGACTCCGACTTCTTCCGCAGCGTCGTGGGCAGTTCGCTCTACCTCGCGGTGATCGGCCTGTTCGGGCTCGGGCTCGGCACGTTGCTGCGGCACTCGGCGGGCGCGATCACCGCACTGCTGGGCATCATCCTGCTGCCGATGATCATCGGTCCGATGTTGCCGTCCGGCGGCGACAAGCTGATGCAGTACTCGCCGATGTTCGCGCTGATCAAGCTGATCGACGGCGGCGGCGACACCGGTGGGCCCAGCCCCTGGGGATCGCTGTTGCTGATCGCGGTCTACGCGGGAATCGCGTTGATCGCCGGCGGCGTGCGGTTGAAGACCCGCGACGTGTGACCGGCGCAGGGCGGGGTCGTCGCGTCCGGTGGGGTTCCCGTCGGGGTCGATCGGGACCAGGAGTGCCCATCGCCGAGCCCGCGTGCGGAGTTCCCGCAGGACCCGCAACGGGCGGCGGTAGGCGGTGAGGCATGGTCCGACGGGGTGGTTGTGGATGCCCGCTGAGCCATCCGCGGCCGGGTCTCCCCCTTCGGGGGGTTGTGTCGGGGTTGTCGTCGGTGAAGGCGGGCACGCCGACCTGTGTGTTCGGCGCCCCGCCTGGCGCGGGCACCGCCGCCTCGGCCCGAGCCGAGGTCTCGACCGTCGACTCGCGGCCGTAGCCCTACTCGTCGTCGCGTTTCGAGCCGTCGCCCCGGTCGTCGTCTCGGGCCGTGGAACGCGCGGAGGCGGGCTTCTTCAGCGCCGTACCCCGCGTCCGGGACGACTACGTCACGAGGGGGTCCCAGGTGCCCGGGACGATCGGCCGCGTCGGACGGCCGACCGCAGCGGTGACACCCCGGCGACGGGGGGACGCCGGACCGGCGTCGGGCCCGGGAGCCGGCCCGTTCCCGGGTGACGCGAACGGCGTCCGGCCCGTGGGGTCGGGTCCCGTTCGCGGGTTTCGCCGCGGTCTCGACCGTCTACCCCGCGGTCGTAGCCGTCATCGCCGGCGCATTGCACGCGGTATTCCCGGTCGCGGTCGTCGTGGGTGGGGCGCCTTGCCCGGGTCCGTGCCGGCGGTGGGCGGGCGATGCCCTCGTGGCCGGACCTGCGAGGCGCCGAGGCGTTCCGCGTCGGGACGGCTACTCGTCGTCCTCGAAGTAGTAGTCCTCCATGGTGTCGGCGAAGCTGCCGAGGGCCAGGGACGCGATGAAGGCTTGGGCGAGGACCTTCTCGTCGGCGGCCCGCGTGGCCTTGTCGCCGTCGGTCTCGGGCAGATGGAGGTGGTGGCGCAGGGCGAGTTCCCCGTCGACGACGACGGCCGCGGGCCTGGTCCAGTCCTCGCCGAGGAACGCGAGGAACCCGGAAAGGTCCGCGTCGTCGACGGGGCCGATGAAGGACGTGACGGCGATCCGGCTCGTGTCCTTGCCGTCGTACTCGAAGTGCAGCTTCTGGCGGCGCTCCTTCGTGGTGCCGTCCTTGAGCGTGACGGTCTGCTCGAAGGCGGCCATGGAGGAGAACCTGGCCGGACCCGGCCAGGTTCCCGGCGCCGGGCTGATCGCGTTGTACCGGCGCTGGGCGGCCGGCGGAGCCGGGCTGCTGATCACCGGCAACGTGATGGTCCACGCAGAGGCGCTCACCGGCCCCGGCGGCGTGGTGCTCGACGAGGCCGCGCCGTTGGAGCCGTTCGCGGAGTGGGCCGAGGCGGCCAAGTCCGGTGGCGGGGCGGTCCGGATGCAGATCAACCACCCCGGCCGCCAGGTTCAGGCCGCGATGCCCGGCGTCGTGTGGGGACCGTCCGACGTGGGCGTCGACCTCGGCCGGCACAGCAACCGCTTCGGCCGCCCCACCGCCATGACCTCCGGGCGGATCGAGGCGACCGTCGCCCGGTTCGCGGCCACCGCCCGGCGTGCCGAGGAGGCGGGGTTCGACGGCGTGGAGGTCCACGCGGCGCACGGCTACCTGCTGTCGCAGTTCCTGTCCCCGCTGGTCAACCGTCGCACCGACGCGTGGGGCGGTCCGCTGGAGCATCGGGCCAGGATGTTGCTGGACGTCGTCGCCGCCGTCCGCGCGGTGGTGTCGCCGTCGTTCGCGGTCGGGGTGAAGCTCAACTCCGCCGACTTCCAGCGCGGCGGTTTCGGCGTCGACGACGCCCGCCGGGTGATCGCGATGCTCGAACCGCTCGACGTGGACCCGGTCGAACTGTCCGGCGGCAGCTACGAGAGCCCGGCGATGACCGGCCGCCCCGCGGACACTCGCACCCGGTCCCGCGAGGCCTACTTCCTGGACCTGGCCAGGGACCTGGTCACGACCAGTCCCCTCCCGCTGATGCTGACCGGCGGCATCACCCGACGCGACACCGCCGACCCGGTCCTCGACAGCGGGGTCGCCCAGATCGGGATGGGCACCGCCCTGGCCGTCACCCCGGACCTGCCCGAACGCCGGCGCAACGGCCGCGAGGCCGACCGGCAGCTGCGCCCGGTGACCTGGACCGACAAGGCCCTCGCCTCGGCCGAGCATGGCGCAGGTCCGCCACCGGATGCGCCGCATCGCCCGCGGCGGCGCCCCTCGGCCCGGAACCCACCCGGCGCGCGCCCTGCTCTGCGAGCAACGCCTGCAGCGGCGGGCACTGCGCCACTACCGCGCCCGGCTGCCCACCGCCGAAACCTCACGCCGCCTGGACCACGACGAGTAGCGGCCGATCGCCCACGGCCGCACATGGGCGGATGACGATCAGGGGTATCCGTGCCGGGTGCACGCGGACGGCGGCACCGTCCGAGCCCCGAACGTGAGGGAGAACGACATGACCAAGGTCCTCATCGTGGTGTCCGCGGCGGATCGCTGGACCCTTCGGAACGGCGTCGTGCACCCCTCCGGCTTCTGGGGCGAGGAACTGGCGATGCCGCACAAGATCTTCACCGAGGCCGGTTGGGAGACCACGATCGCCACCCCCGGCGGGAAGCCGCCCACACTCGACCGGCTCAGCATGTCCTGGACCGCCGGCCGACCGTCCAGACTGCGCGAGGTCGCCCGCTACCTGGACAGCATCAAGACCCAGACGGCCGCGCCCCGGTCGCTGGACGACGTCGACCCGGACGCGTTCGACGTGGTGTTCTACCCCGGCGGCCACGGACCGATGGAAGACCTCGCGGTCGACCCGGTCTCCGGCGCACTGCTCACCCGCGTACTGGCCTCCGGCAAACCCCTCGCGCTCCTGTGCCACGCACCCGCCGCCGCCTTCGCGGCACACGACGCCGACGGATCGTGGCCGTTCACCGGATACCGGATGACCGGCCTGTCCAACTTCGAGGAGAGGTTCAACAGCTTCGGCCGCAAGGCCCGATGGTTGCTGGAGGACCGCCTGCGCGACAGCGGCGCCCACTACACCAAGTCCCGCGTACCGCTGCGCCCGTTCGTCGTCGTCGACCGCAACCTCTACACCGGCCAGAACCCGGCCTCGTCCGAACCACTCGCCAAGCGGCTCGTCGCCGACGTGGGCTGACCCGACCGACCGGCCTGGACCGAGCGTTCGGCCGTCGCGGGGACCGCTGTCTCCGCGCGCCCGTGTATGCGCCCGGTCGGCGTCGCTGCGGCGGCCGGCGTGTTCCTCGACTTGCTCACCAACCCGAACCGGGAACGCTGACGCCGGAGAGCTGGGCGACTTCCTCGCGGCGCAGGCCGGGGACACGGCGGGTGCCGGAGAACGGGGAGGGGGTGAGGCCGGCCTGCTCGGGGGTGACGCGAGCCCGGCGGGTGGTGAGGCACTCGCGGATCTCGGGGGCACGGGTGTGGGGGTCCTTGTCAGGGTCTGCCTGAGTGCCCCGCCGGGTGCGGGGCACTGGTTGTCTGGGGGGCATGGCCGGCCATCCCCTCTCGGGATGCCCCCCGATGCCCGCCACTGTCCCCGGCACCGGCGGCCGAGGCGCCACCCGTACCCGAACCGCTAAGGAAGAACACCGTGCAGACCGTCACCCTGAACAACGGCGTCGAGATGCCGATCCTCGGCTTCGGCGTCTACCAGATCCCCGCCGACCGGACGGAACGCGCCGTCACCCAGGCTCTGGCGGCCGGCTACCGGCTGCTGGACACCGCTGCCGCCTACGGCAACGAGGAAGCCGTCGGCGATGCCATCAAGAACAGCGGCGTCCGGCGCGAGGACCTGTTCGTCACCACCAAGCTGTGGGTCCAGGATGCCCCCGCCCAGGACAACACCCGCCGCGCCCTGGAAGCCTCCCTGGCCAAGCTCGGCCTCGACCACGTCGACCTGTACCTGATGCACCAGCCCTACGGCGACGTCTACGGGCAGTGGCGCGCCATGGAGACCGCCCAGGCCGAGGGTCTGACCAGGGCGATCGGCGTCGCCAACTTCCACCCCGACCGCCTGCTGGACCTGATTTTCAACAACGACACCGCCCCGCAGGTCAACCAGATCGAGACCCACCCCTTCTTCCAGCGCGACCTGGATCACGCGCTGATGCGCGAGCACCGGGTGCAGCACCAGGCGTGGGGCGGCTTCGCCGAAGGCAAGAACGACCTGTTCACCCACCCGGTCCTCGGCAAGGTGGGTGAGGCGCACGGCAAGTCGGTGGCGCAGGTCGTGCTGCGCTGGTTGATCCAGCGCGACATCGTCACCATCCCCAAGTCCGTCAGCCCCGACCGGATGGCGCAGAACATCGACGTCTTCGACTTCCGGCTCACAGACGACCAGATGGCCGCCATCGCGGCCCTCGACATCGGCACGACCCTGTTCTTCGACCACCACGACCCCGAGATGGTGGCCTGGCTCAGCAAGCGTCGCATCGACAACTGACCCACCCCGCAGGCCCCGCCCGGTGGCCAGGTGTGGTGCCGTGCGTTCAGCCCCGATCGGCCTGCACCGGGTCGCGCAGCGGGCGCAGGCCGTCGGGCATCCGGGGCAGCAGGAACGAGTACCGGCCGAGCATGTCGACGTGGTTCCGGACGAACGGTGATAGCCGGGCGACGTCTTGCTCGCGCACGTCGAAGCCGTCGGCGCGCAGCCGGTCGAGGGCGGCGCCCATGTAGCGGGTGAAAAGCACCAGGGCATTGAGGACCGGGCCGAGCGCGCCGATCCGGTCTTCCATGCCTTCCTGGTAGTGCTGGTAGAGCGGGCCGGCGCGGTCGTAGGGGACGTCCAGGACGTACAGGGAGTCGCGCGGGGTGCGGGCCACCACCTTCCCACCCGGCCCGGCGGCCTGGTCGTTGATCAGGTTCAGCCACGTCGCTCGGCCACGGCGCCCGAAGTACTTCGGATTCGGCCTGGCGTACACGCTGGGCACCGGTACGACGAAGCGCATGCCGTCCACGGAGGTGACCAGGCCGCCGCCCCGCGCGCGCGGGCGAGCGGGATCGACGCCTGGGGGCCGATCAACGCCGCGTTCGCGGCCCGGTAGGTCTCCATCCGCAGGTACAAATGCGCCGGGCCCGGAACCCTCCGTCGCCGGCCGAGAACGCGAAAGGACCGGGTCCGCCCGCGCCACGTGGGCGCCGGCGGGCCCGGCCCGGCTGCGCGAGGAGCCCCGAGGCCCGTCAGCCGCCGTGCAGCGCGGTGCGCAGGGCGTCGGTGGCGAGTTTGCGGGCGATGTTCGCGGCGCGGGTGTCGCGCAGGCTGTCCAGGAGCAGGAAGTCGTGGACCATGCCGGCCACGCGCACGGAGGTGACGTCCACGCCGGCCTCGCGCAGCCTGTTCGCGTACTGCTCGCCCTCGTCGCGCAGCACGTCGGCCTCGTCGGTGATCACCAGGGTGGTCGGGAGGCCCTTGAGCTGGTCGAGGCTCGCCCGCAGCGGGGAGGCGTGGTGCTCGGCGCGTTGGGCGGGGTCGGTGGTGTAGGCGTCCCAGAACCACTTCATGCCGTCGCGGGTGAGGAAGTAGCCCTCGGCGAACTGCAGGTACGACGGGGTGTCGAAGTCGGCGTCGGTCACCGGATAGAGCAGGACCTGCGCCTTGAGGTCGATGCCGCCGCGTTCCTTGTTCATCAGCGCGAACACCGTCGACATGCAGCCGCCGACCGACTCGCCGGTCACCGCCACCCGCGAGGTGTCCAGGCCGTGTTCCGCGCCGTGTTCCATGACCCACCGGCCCACGGCGTAGTTCTGTTCGACCTGGGTGGGGTACTGCGCCTCGGGCGCCCGGTCGTAGACGGGGAAGACGCCTGCGGCGCCCGCACCGACGGTGAGTTCGCGGAAGATGCGGTCGTGGGTCTTGTCGTCGCCGAAGACCCAGCCTGCACCGTGGATGTAGAACACCACCGGCAGCGGGCCGGTGGTTCCCTTGGCCCGGATGATGCGGGTGCGGACGGTGCCCCACTCGCCGGTGTCCACCTCGACCCACTCCTCGTCGACGTCCGGGCGCGGCACGCTCGGGTCGCTCTGCAGGCCCAGCAGGATCTCGCGCCCCTTCTCCGGGGGCACCTCGTAGATCCGTGGATGCGGGTCGGTCGCCTCGCACAACTCCCGCGCGGCGGGTTCGAGGTAAGGCGTGATCGGCGGGGGAAGCGGGGTCATCTCGGCTCCAATCACGGGCACCTGCGTGCCCTTGGAAGGTGCGGCCCGCCCGCACGGCTGCGGTCGGCGGCTCGCGGGACGAGGCACTCTCGACCAATCCTGGCGCGCGGCCCGCGCGCCGCAACCCGACGCGAAGGCACCACGCCGCCGACCGTCCCGTTCCCCGTTGCGGCGTGCACCCATTCGGCCGCCCGGGCCCGCGCCGCGGGCCACCGGGGCGGCCACGCCGCCACGGGATCGGGCCGCCGGGCCGGCACCGGACGGGGGCGCGGTCCGCGCCTCCGTCTCGGCGCTGGTCCCGACGCACCCCCGTCGGCACGGCGTACGTCAGGCGTTCGCCGGCACGATCCTGCCGGTGTGCCCACCGGACTCCATCACCCGATGCGCCTCGGCGGCCTCGGACATCGGCAGCGTCCGGTCGACGACCAGCCGCACGGCCCCGCTCTCGATCATCGGCCAGACGTGGCGCTGCACGTCCGCGACGATGGCCGCCTTCTGCGCCGCGGACCGGGTGCGCAACGTGGTGCCGAACACCGACACCCGCTTGAACACCAGCTCCGCAAGGTTCAGTCGACCCTCCAGACCGTCCTGAAGACCGATGACGACCAAGCGCCCGTCCGCGGCCGGCGAACGCACGTTGCGTTCGAGGTAGCCGCCGCCGATCACATCGAGGATCACGTCGTAGGGACCGTGCTCGCCGAAGTCCTCCGTGCGGTGGTCGATCGTTGCATCGGCGCCCAACTCCCGCGCCCGCGCCGCCTTCTCGGGCCCGCCGACCGTGGTCACCACACCGGCCCCGAGCGCCTTGGCGATCTGGATTGCGAAGGCGCCGATGCCCCGCCCCCGCCGTGCACGAGGAGCGTCCGCAACCGTGCCACATGCCAGGGAGCCATTCGAGGACGGGATTCATCTTCCGGGTTTCCCGACCGGCGACCCTCGGAGCCGACCGCGGTTCAGCCGGTGCCGAGGCTTGTACACACCGGGATCGGCGGCTGGGTGGTCAAGCTCTCGTCTGGAGCACCGGACGGCCCCGTGGGGAACGTCTGCTCAGAGGAGAGGCGGGCGTTGGGTGCCCAGCGAGGCTTCGAGGGTGTGGGCTGCGGAGAGGGCGAGGTCGTCTCGGTGGTGGGGGGCGATGAGTTGGACGGCGAGTGGAAGGCCGTCCGGTGCGATGCCGGCGGGGATACTGACGGCCGGATGACCTGTGTCGTTGAAGACGGCGGTGTACGAGATGGGCAGGGCCCGCTCGCGGAGGGCCACAGCCAGGTTCGGCCCCTCGGCCGGCCACGCGGTGGTGGGGGTGGTCGGCATGAGAAGCAGGTCGTACCGATCGAACAGGGCAGCCGCCCAGCGGTCGAGCTGTGTGCGGTGAGCCCAGTAGGAGGCCATGTCGGCCGTGGTGAGGGAGCGGCCGGCGTCGAGGGCGTCGGCGAACCACGGCTCGAATGCGTGGCGGCGGATCGTGAAGTCGTCGAGCACGGTGAGGAGCCGCGCGTAGGCCAGGACGTTCTGCCGCAGCTGGAACGGGGCGGGGAAATCGTCCGCGCCGGGCAGGGGCGCTTCGTCGTCCCGGACTTCGTGGCCTTGCTCGCGGAGCAGGTGGGCGGCACGGTCGAGGGCGTGCAGGATTTCGGGGCGAGGCGCGGCGATGCCGAGGGTGCGCAGGACGCCGACGCGTAGGGCGGGGAGCGGTTCGTCGAGGGCCGCGCGATAGGACAGGGCGGGCGCGGGCAGCGAGTTGGGGTCGGCGGGGTGGTGGCCGGCGGCGACGTCGAGATGCAGTGCGGTGTCCCGGACGGTCCGAGCCATGCCGGAGAGGCACATGTGCTGGGTCCACGCCGGCATGCGGGCGGGACCACGGGGGATGCGTCCACGGGACGGTTTGAGGCCGACGACCCCGCACAACGCGGCGGGGATCCGGGTGGACCCGCCGCCGTCACCTGCGGTGGCCAAGGAGACGAGTCCGGCGGCGACGGCTGCCGCCGCGCCGCCGCTGGAGCCGCCGGGTGTGCGTTCGGGGTTCCAGGGGTTGCGGGTGACGCCGAAGGCGTTGTTGGCGGTGTGCACCGCGGCACCGAGCGGCGGGGTGTTCGTCTTGCCGACCACCAGGGCGCCGGCGGCGCGCAGCCGGGCGACGTGGATGCTGTCGCGGGTTGCGGGCGGGCGACCGGCGTAGGCGCTGGTGCCGCGGCTGGTAGGCAGGCCTTCCGCGTCTTCGAGGTCCTTCACGAGGATCGGCAGGCCGGCCAGCGGCCCTGCTTCCTCGCCGCGGGCGAGGCGTTGTTCGAGCGCGGTGGCCTCGGCGAGGGCCCGCTCGGGGGCGAGGGCTACGACGGAGTTGACGGCGGAGTCCACGGTGTCGATCCGGTCGAGGGTGTACCGCATGAGCTCGGTCGGTGACAGCTCCCGTCGGCGGATCAGAGCGGTGAGTTCGGTTGCCGAGGCGAAGGACAGGTCGGTCATGGTGTGACGGCTTCCTTGGGGTGTCGGGTTTGATCCGCCGCGGTGGCTTCGAGGCTGACGCCGGTGGTACGCGGGCCGAAGCGGGCGGCGACCAGGCCGCCCACGGCACTGAGGACGGCGAGGAGAACGAAGACGGCGGTATAGCCGGCTCCGGCGTAGAGGCCGGCGATGAGCATGGGGGCGGCGAAGTTGAAGATGCGGGACAGGGCGTTGGCGGTGCCGGAGCCGAGCGCGCGGATCCGAGTGGGGAAGGTCTCGGCCGAGTAGACCTGGAGGAACGGCACGGCCATCTGGAACGTCAGGCTGATCAGGCAGCCGAGCGCCAGGATGGCCGCAGGGGCACGGACGAGCGAGAACAACAGCAGCAGCGTGGCGGTCAGTGTGCCGAGGGCGAGCTGCATGTGGCGCCGGTCCCAGCGGTCGATCAACGGTACGGCGACGAGCGCTCCCAGGGGCGCGGCCGTGCCCAGGGCCGCGGACAGGAGCAGCGTGTCGTCGAGGTCGAGCCCGTTCTCGGCGAGGAGCGTGGGCGTCCAGGTGTTGAAGGCGGAGTAGGCGAGAAGTCCGGTCACCCACATCGTGCTGATGATCAGGAAGTTGCGGCGGTTCGCCGCGGCCCACAGGTCGGCCAACCGCGGCGGCTCCCCCGTACCGACTGGGGCCGGTGCGACCGACGGGCGGTCTTTTGCCGGGGAGTGGACACCGCACTGCGCCTCGATGGACCGGACGATGTCCTCGGCCTCGTCGGTCCGGCCTCGGGAGGCGAGCCAGCGGGGGCTCTCCGGGACCCAGCGGTGGATCAGCCAGGCGAAGACCGCGCCGAACAGGCCGAGACCGAAGACGAGGCGCCAGCCCCAGGTCCAGTGGGGCGCCAGGCAGTAGCCGGACCAGGCCGCGATCGGGATACCGAGCGAGCCGACCGCCACCTTGTAGGTCTGCAACCGCCCCCGCGCCGCGGCGGGCACGAATTCGGTGAGCACGACGATGGCCACTACCGCCATGCCCTGGGCACCGAAGTGCGCCGCCGTCCGCGCGGCGATCAATTGCCATGGGTTCTGGACGAGTACGCAGCCGACGGTGGCCGCGCAGTAGAGGGTGACGAAGGCCAGCATGGTGCGGCGGCGGCCGAGACGGTCTGCGAGGTAGCCACCGAGCACGCCTCCCCCGAAAGCGCCGAGTTGGCCGATGCCGGCCACAACCGCGACGGTGGACAGCGACATGCCCCATTGCTCGCGCAGTACGGGCGCGACGAACGCGAAGGCGTAGGTCTCCACCCACTCGAACAGGATCATCCCGGCCAGGGCGATGACCAGGCGGCGATGGAACCGGCTCAGGGGGAGCCGGTCGAGACGCGGCCCCAGCGCGGCAGCGTTCAAGGTGACAGCCATGGGCGCGTGACCTCCCGGAATGCAGAAGCGGCAGATGGGCAAAGCAGGAGGGGTCAGATCACGCCGTTCGCACGCAACTCGGCGAGCTCGTCCGGGCGGAGGCCGAGCACATCCTGGTACACCTCGGCGTTGTGCTCGCCGAGCGCCGGGCCGGTGGAGCGGATGCTGCCCGGGGTCTTCGACATTCTCGGCAACGGTGCGACCATCGGCAGCTGCCCGAACTCGGGATCGTCGACGGTGACGAGTGTGCCCCGCTCCCGGTAGTGGGGGTCGGTGGCGATATCCGCGATGCTCATCAGCGGCGCAGCCGGGATACCGGCGTCGCTCAGCAGCTTGGTGAGGTCGTCCGCCGCGTATCCGGCCACCCAGTCGGTGATGACCGCGTACAGGGCGTCGGCGTGCGCCACGCGCGCCGACCGCGTCGCGTACGCGGGGTCTGCGGCGAGTTCCGGGCTGCCCATCACGGCGGCCAGCCGACCGAAGAGGGCGTCCGTCCCGGCGTGGATCGACACGCGGCGCCCGTCGCAGGCGGTGAAGTCGCTGGCGGGCACGATCTGCGGGTTCCGGTTGCCCAGGCGCTCACGGACCTTCCCCGTGGCCGCGTAGGAGGCGAGCGCATCCTCGGAGGCTCGGAACCCCGCCTCGTACAAGGCCAGGTCGACTACTTGGCCGCCGCCGCCTGCGGTGTCGCGATGGTAGAGCGCGGTCACTACGGAGAAGGCGCCCAGATAGGCGGCCATGTAGTCGATCGTCGAGTAGCCGCTGCGCACCGGCGGACGGTCCTCGTCGCCGGTGACGTAGGTCAGGCCGGCGAATGCGCTCGCGATCCGGTCGAAGGAGCCGCGGTCGCGGTACGGCCCGGTCAGGCCGTACCCGGTGACGTAGACGAGCACGGTATCCGGCGCGAGTGCGCGAAGGGTGTCCGGGTCCAGACCCCAGGCTTCGAGGGTCGGGGGGCGGTAGTTGGTGATGACGACGTCGAAGTGCGGCACGAGTCGCCGCACCAGCCGCTGCCCGTCCAGGGTCCGCAGGTCGAGGGTGACGGACTTCTTGTTGCGTGCTTCCTGGGCCCAGTACGGGGACCGGACGCCCGGCGTCGTGCCGCGGGTGAAGTCGCCGCGACCAGGGTCCTCGACCTTGATCACCTCGGCGCCGAAGTCGCCGAGGAACGTGGCGGTGACCGGCGCGGCCAGCACGGTGGACAGGTCGAGGACGCGTATGCCCGCCAGTGGGAGTGTCGACATGGGTGCCCCTTCACGCGCTATTCACGGTTCGTTATTAACGAAACGTTGATAGCGTGACCTTAAAGTGGTGCCCACGACTCGGCAAGGGTTGGAGCGAGAAGATTTGTCCGGCACGGACGGGGAGCGGCACATGAGCGACAGCGACACCGGCGCGGCGGGCGGGCCCGGGCCGACGGAGGCTCGGCCTGCGGCCACGGGCGGGCAGCCCGAGCCCCGGAAGAAGCGGCGACGTCGCAGTCGCGAGGAGACGGAGGCGGACCTGCTGGCCGCCGCGCGAACGCTGCTTGAACGCGACGGCGTGCTCGCCGGAGTGAACCTCCGGGAGATCGCCGGCGAGGCGGGTGTCAACCACGGGCAGATCTACCAATACTTCGGCAGCCGCCAGTCCCTGTTGCGCGCAGCGGCCGCCGATCTGGTCGAGCACCAAGCCGAACACCGTGACGACCACTGGGAGCGACCGTTCGTCGAACGGCGGCTGGAGATGTTCCGCCACCGCCTCGACGAACCGGAGCTCGTCAAGCTCGAAGCACTCCTCGCGCTCGACCGCGACGACAGCTTCAGCCCGCTGCCGCGCTTCCCCCGGACGCTCCAGAGCCTGGAACGAGACAAGGCCGACGGCGCGCTGCCCGAAGACGCCGATGTCGTCGCCGCACACGTCATGACCGCTGCGGCGCAGATGGGGTACGTCATCTTCCGCGAGGCGTACGCCCGCGACACCGGCATCCCCGTCGACGAACTCGATGAACGCGCGGCCCGGGTGTTCGGTCTCATGCTCGCGGGTATCGCCGCGTCATCATCGCCGCAGGCCCCGGGAGTGTGAGAGAACGGTTCCGTCGGCGGTCTTCGTGCTGCCACGCCACGAGGTGGGCGTCCGGCGCCTGCCGCCCAGGCACATAGCCGGGCGCGGAATGGCGGGGCCCCCCTGCCCACCCGGTTGGTGGCCCGCCCGCCGGGCGGGGGGGGGTGTTC